>NZ_AP022583.1:4500000-4779798 GCF_010731635.1 Mycobacterium noviomagense | reverse complement strand
CCGTGAGCTTGATGAGGCGTCGAACCGGTTGGCGCACATGCTTGTTGGGCAGGGCGCGGGCTGGGGCAGTGTGGGGCTGTTGGTGTCGCGTTCGGTCGAGGCGGTCGTGGCGATGCTGGCGGTGCTCAAGAGCGGGGCGGCCTATGTGCCGATCGACCCTGTCTGCCGGCGGCCCGGCTGGGGTTTGTGCTGTCGGATGCCGCGCCGGTAGCGGTGATCACCAACGCTGAGTTGCCGGCCGGCTCGATGGGCACGAGGTGGCCGTCGTCGACATCGATGACCCGGCCATCGATGCGCAACCCGGTACGGCACTGCCGGCGCCGGGTGCGGAGGCGATCGCGTATGTGATCTACACCTCGGCACGACCGGGGTGCCCAAAGTGGCGGTCACCACGGCAATGTGACGCAGTTGTTGGGGTCGTTGGATGCGGGCCTGCCGGTGGCGGGGTGTGGTCGCAGTGTCATTCGTTGGCGTTTGACGTTTCGGTGTGGGAGATCTTTGGTGCGCTGCGCGGTGGCCGGGTGGTGGTGGTGCCCGATGCGGTGGTCGGTGCGCCAGATGAGTTGCACGCCTTGCTGGTTGACCAGCGTGTGGATGTGCTGACTCAGACGCCGTCGGCGGTGGCGATGTTGGCGGCTGAGGGTTTGGAGTCGACGGCGTTGGTGATGGCCGGTGAGGCCTGCCCGGCTGAGGTGGTGGATCGCTGGGCGGCGAATCGGGTGATGGTCAACGCCTATGGGCCGACCGAGACCACGATGTGTGTGGCGATCAGTGCACCGTTGACCCCCGGGTCGGGGACCCCGCCGATCGGTTCTCCGGTGGCCGGGGCGGCGTTGTTCGTGCTCGATGGGTGGTTGCGTGCGGTGCCCGCGGTGTGGTCGGTGAGTTGTATGTGGCCGGTGCCGGGGTGGCGTGCGGGTATGGGCCGCGCTGCGTTGACGGCGTCGCGGTTTGTGGCGTGTCCGTTCGGCGGTGCGGGAACACGGATGTATCGGACCGGGGATGTGGTGCGCTGGCGTGCCGATGGGCAGCTCGATTATTTGGGCCGTGCTGATGAGCAGGTCAAGATCCGCGGCTATCGCATCGAGCTCGGCGAAATCCAGCCGCCCTAGCGGCGTGCGAGGTGTGGCGCAGGCGGTGGTGATCGCCCGCGAAGACCGCCCGGCGACAAGCGCCTGATCGGCTACATCACCGGCGCCGCCGATCCGGCCGAGCTTCGCGCCGCGCTGGCCGAGCGGCTGCCGGCGCACATGGTGCCGGCCGCGGTGGTGGTGCTCGAGGCGTGGCCGTTGACCCCCAACGGCAAGCTCGACACCCGCGCCCTGCCGGCACCGGAATACCTCGCCGGCCGGTATCGCGCCCCCACCAACGCGGTCGAAGAAATGCTGGCCGGCATCTACGCCAAGTACTCGGAGTCGACCGCGTCGGCATCGACGACTCCTTCTTCGACCTCGGCGGCGACAGCATCTCAGCCATGCAAGTCGTGCGCGCGCGCGTGCTGCGGGTCTGGTATGTCGGCCGCGCGATGTGTTCGTCGAGCAGACCGTGGCTCGGTTGGCCCGGGTGGTCGAGACATCCGGCGCTGGTGGCCCGATCGACGAGGGTGGGCGAGGTGAGCGCCACCCCAATCATGTGCTGGCTGAACAGCATTGACGGTCCGGTCGACCAGTTCAACCAGACCGTGCTGGTGCAGGCCCCGGGAGGTACCCAGGCCGACGCGGTGGTGTTGTTGCAGGCGTTGCTGGATCGGCACGCCATGCTGCGCGCACGCGTGAACGACGACGGCGACGGGCGCTGGACCCTGACTGTGCAAGAGCCGGGGTCCGTCCAAGCCGCTAACTGCCTGCATACCGTCGATACGTTGTCCGACGAGGCGCTGATACGGGCGCGCTCGCGGCTCAACCCGGCCGCCGGGGTGATCCTCAGCGCGTTGTGGGTGGACTCGACACGCCAGCTGGCGTTGATCATTCACCACCTGGCCATCGACGCGGTGTCGTGGCAGATCGTGCTCGAGGACCTCAACCTTGCCTGGACTCAACACCGGGCCGGCCAGCCAGTGGCGTTGCCCGCGTGGGGAACGTCGTTTGCGCGGTGGGCAGAAGTGCTGAGCGAGCACTCGCACGCACCCGAGGTGGTGGAGCAGGCGGATGCTTGGAAGCGGGTGGCGGCAGCATCGACGACGTTGCCCGCGGTGCAGCCCGAATCAGACACCTATGAAAGCGCCGGCCATATGCCGGTTTCACTGGATACCGAAAATACCGGAATCCTTCTTGGTGAGGCGTCGGCGGCCTTCCACACCGGGGCGCACGAGATCTTGTTGATCGCATTGGGTTTGGCGGTCGCGCAGTTCGCTGGCGACGGCAGCGCGCCAATCGGCATCGACGTCGAAGGGCATGGCCGCCACGAGGAACTGAGACCCGACATCGACTTGTCGCGCACCGTGGGCTGGTTCACCACCAAATACCCAGTGGCATTGAGGATCGGCGCGCTGGACTGGACGAAGGTAACCGCCGGCGACGGCGAACTCGGGGCGCTGATCAAGAACGCCAAAGAGAAGCTTCGAGCCCTGCCACACCCGCTCACCTACGGTCTGCTGCGTTACCTGAACGCCGACATCAATCTCGCAGAGCCGGATCCGCCCATCGGTTTCAACTACCTGGGACGCCTAGGGTCTGCCGGCGACACGACCGGCCAGGGATGGCAGCTCTCCCAAGGAAGCGTTTCGGTGTCCAGTGTGGCCGCGGCGATACCAATGCCCTTGGCGCACACCGTCGAACTCAACGTCGGCACCGTCGACACCGAGGCGGGACCCCAGCTATACGGCGAGTGGACCTGGGCACCGTCGGCACTGGATGACGCCGCCGTCAGCGAACTCAGCCGCTTGTGGTTGCAGGCACTGACCGGTATCTGCGCGCATGTGCGCGCCGGTGGAGGCGGGCTGACACCCTCGGATATCGCACCGGCCCGGTTGAGCCAGCAGCAGATCGACGAACTGCAGCAGCAATACCAGGTCGCCGATGTCCTGCCGCTGACGCCGCTGCAACAGGGACTGCTCTTCCACGCCAACAGCGCTCAAGGCAGCGACGACGATCTATACGCGGTGCAAATCGATTTCACCGTGACAGGGCCCCTCGACGAGCATCGCCTGCGCGATGCGGTGCACGCAGTAGGCAACCGCCACCCACACCTGGTGGCCCGATTCTGCGACCGGTTCGACGAACCCGTGCAGATCATTCCCGCCGAACCCATCGTCCCATGGCGCTATGTCGAGCCCGACGGCGGCGACGTCGAAGACCAGGTCCGGCAGGTATGCGCCGACGAACGCGCCGCTGTCTGCGATCTGACCCATCAGCCGGCGTTTCGGGCGGCGTTGATCCGCACCGCCTCCGACCGCCACCGGTTCGTATTGACCAATCACCACATCGCGATGGATGGCTGGTCGATGCCGATCTTGCTGGGCGAGATATTCGCCGGCTATTACGGTCAGCAACTGCCCGCACCAGTCCCGTACCGCCGGTTTGTTACCTGGCTGGCCGCTCGTGACCATGATGCGGCACAAGCGGTTTGGCGCGAGGTGCTCGCCGGCTTCGAGACCCCGACACTGGTCGGTCCGCCGGATCGGCTAGGGCGGCGCCCGCGGCGTCGAATCGTTCCGGTGTCCCCGGCCATCACGCGGGCCGTTAACGAGTTGGCGCGCTCGTGCCACACCACCGTCAACATCGTTCTGCAGGCCGCGTGGGCACAGCTGCTGATGTGGCTGACCGGTCAGCACGACGTCGCCTTCGGCACGCCGGTTTCGGGCCGGCCACCCGACCTGGCAGGCGCGGACTCGATGGTGGGCCTTTTCATCAACACCGTGCCGGTGTGCGCGCATCACCGCGTCGACCACCACCGCAGACCTACTCGACCAGCTGCAAAACTCGAGCAACGACACGCTCGAGCATCAACACTTGGCGCTCAACGAGATTAACCGTGCCACCGGTCATGGGCAGTTGTTCGACACCGTATTCGCCTACGAGAACTATCCGATAGACACCGCTGCGTTGACGGGCGACCACAGCCTGGCTATCACCGAAATCCGCAGCCGCGAATACAACCACTACCCGCTGACAATGCAAGCCACGCCCGGAAAAGAACTGGGCTTCCGCTTCGAATACGACACCGATGTGTTCGACGCGGCGACCGTCCAGACACTCACCGAGCGGCTCCAGCGCATGTTGGTGGCGATGACCGACGATCCGACGCGAGCACTCTCGTCGCTGGATCTGCTCGATGAGTCTGAGCGGGCGCGTTTGGATGCGGTCGGTAACCGGGCGGTGTTGAGTGCACCGGCGGCCACGCCGGTGTCGGTTCCGGTGTTGTTTGGTGAGTGGGTGGTGGGTGCGCCGGGGGCGGTGGCGGTCAGCTCCGAGGGCTACTCGTTGACTTACCGTGAGCTTGATGAGGCGTCGAACCGGTTGGCGCACATGCTTGTTAGGCAGGGCGCGGGGCTGGGGCAGTGTGTGGGGCTGTTGGTGTCGCGTTCGGTCGAGGCGGTCGTGGCGATGCTGGCGGTGCTCAAGAGCGGGGCGGCCTATGTGCCGATCGACCCGGGTCTGCCGGCGGCCCGGCTGGGGTTTGTGCTGTCGGATGCCGCGCCGGTAGCGGTGATCACCAACGCTGAGTTGGCCGGCCGGCTCGATGGGCACGAGGTGGCCGTCGTCGACATCGATGACCCGGCCATCGATGCGCAACCCGGTACGGCACTGCCGGCGCCGGGTGCGGAGGCGATCGCGTATGTGATCTACACCTCGGGCACGACCGGGTGCCCAAGGGGTGGCGGTCACCACGGCAATGTGACGCAGTTGTTGGGGTCGTTGGATGCGGGCCTGCCGGTGGCGGGGTGTGGTCGCAGTGTCATTCGTTGGCGTTTGACGTTTCGGTGTGGGAGATCTTTGTGCGCTGCTGCGCGGTGGCCGGGTGGTGGTGGTGCCCGATGCGGTGGTCGGTGCGCCAGATGAGTTGCACGCCTTGCTGGTTGACCAGCGTGTGGATGTGCTGACTCAGACGCCGTCGGCGGTGGCGATGTTGGCGGCTGAGGGTTTGGAGTCGACGGCGTTGGTGATGGCCGGTGAGGCCTGCCCGGCTGAGGTGGTGGATCGCTGGGCGGCGAATCGGGTGATGGTCAACGCCTATGGGCCGACCGAGACCACGATGTGTGGCGATCAGTGCACCGTTGACCCCGGGTCGGGGACCCCGCCGATCGGTTCTCCGGTGGCCGGGGCGGCGTTGTTCGTGCTCGATGGGTGGTTGCGTGCGGTGCCCGCGGTGTGGTCGGTGAGTTGTATGTGGCCGGTGCCGGGGTGTGCGGGTATGCGGGCCGCGCTGCGTTGACGGCGTCGCGGTTTGTGGCGTGTCCGTTCGGCGGTGCGGGAACACGGATGTATCGGACCGGGGATGTGGTGCGCTGGCGTGCCGATGGGCAGCTCGATTATTTGGGCCGTGCTGATGAGCAGGTCAAGATCCGCGGCTATCGCATCGAGCTCGGCGAAATCCAGCCGCCCTAGCGGCGTGCGAGGGTGTGGCGCAGGCGGTGGTGATCGCCCGCGAAGACCGCCCCGGCGACAAGCGCCTGATCGGCTACATCACCGGCGCCGCCGATCCGGCCGAGCTTCGCGCCGCGCTGGCCGAGCGGCTGCCGGCGCACATGGTGCCGGCCGCGGTGGTGGTGCTCGAGGCGTGGCCGTTGACCCCCAACGGCAAGCTCGACACCCGCGCCCTGCCGGCACCGGAATACCTCGCCGGCCGGTATCGCGCCCCACCAACGCGGTCGAAGAAATGCTGGCCGGCATCTACGCCCAAGTACTCGGAGTCGACCGCGTCGGCATCGACGACTTCTTCGACCTCGGCGGCGACAGCATCTCAGCCATGCGTCTGGTCGCCGCAATCAACACCGGCCTGGATGCCGCCGTTTCGGTGCGCGCCGTGTTTGAGGCACCGACGGTGGCCCAGTTGGCGCCCCGGATCCGTAGCGGTGCCGGCCAGCTGGAGCCACTGACGCCGCGACCACGGCCGGCAGTGGTGCCATTGTCGTTCGCCCAGCAGCGGCTGTGGTTCATCGACCAATTGCAAGGCCCCTCACCGGTTTACAACATGTCCGCCGCGTTGCGGCTGCACGGCCACCTGGATGCCGACGCGCTGGGCCAAGCGCTGGCCGATGTGGTCGGTCGCCACGAGAGCCTGCGCACGACCTTTGCGGCGCCCGACGGGATACCCCGGCAGCTCGTGGTGCCCGCCGGACAAACCGACTTCGGCTGGCAGGTCATCGATGCCAGCGGGTGGCCGCCAAGCCGGCTGGATGAGGCCGTCAACGCGATGGTTGGCTACCGGTTCGAGCTGGAAGCCGAAATCCCCGTCCAGGCGAG
Organism: Mycobacterium noviomagense; assembly: GCF_010731635.1. Classification (NCBI taxonomy): domain Bacteria; kingdom Bacillati; phylum Actinomycetota; class Actinomycetes; order Mycobacteriales; family Mycobacteriaceae; genus Mycobacterium; species Mycobacterium noviomagense. The sequence goes on along the minus strand of NZ_AP022583.1, from coordinate 4,773,394 downwards.
GCTTTTCCGCTTAACCGATGACGAACACGTGCTGGTCGCTGTGGTGCACCACATCGCCGCCGACGGGTGGTCGATCACCCCGCTGCTGCGGGATCTGGGAGTGGCCTATAGCAGCCGGTGCGCACGACAGGCTCCCGGCTGGGCGCCGCTGGCAGTGCAGTACATCGACTACACCCTGTGGCAGCGCGAAATCCTCGGCGACCTGACGGATAACCAGGGCCCCATCGCCGAGCAGCTGGCCTATTGGGAAGACGCTCTGGTCGGGATGCCCGAGCGGCTGCAACTTCCCACCGATCGGCCCTACCCGCTGGTTGCCGACCAGCGCGGCGCCAGTGTCGCGGTCAACTGGCCGACCGCAGTGCAGCAGCAGGTTGCTCGCGTGGCCCGTCAACACAATGCGACCAGCTTCATGGTGATCCAGGCTGCGCTGGCCCTCCTGCTGTCCAAGCTCAGCGCCAGCAACGATGTGGCCGTTGGCTTCCCGATCGCCGGGCGCCGTGATCCGGCGCTCGACGAATTGGTCGGATTCTTCGTCAACACCCTGGTGCTGCGGGTCGACCTGGGCGGTGATCCCAGCTTCGACGAGCTGCTGGCCCAGACGCGTGCCCGCAGCCTGGCCGCCTACGAGCACCAAGACGTGCCCTTCGAGGTACTGGTGGAGCGGCTCAACCCACCCGAAGCCTGACCCATTCCCCGCTGGTTCAGGTCATGCTGGCGTGGCAGAACTTCCCCTGGCAGCACAATGATTCCGCCACGGGACTGGCCCTAGGCGGACTCGAGGCAACACCGGTACCGGTGGACACGCGCACCGCCCGCATGGACCTGACGTTTTCGCTGACCGAACGATGGACCGAGGCCGGTGAGCCCGCCGGAATCGGCGGGGCGGTCGAATTTCGCACCGACATGTTCGACGCGGCCAGCATCGAATCACTCCTCGATCGGTTCGAGCGGGTGGTGCTCACCATGACCGCCGATCCCACCCAACGGCTTTCGTCGATGGATCTGCTCGATCCCGCCGAGCGCATCCATCTCGACGAGCTCGGCAACCGCGCGACGCTGACGCGCCCTGAACCACCTGCGGTCTCAATTCCGGTGTTGTTCGCCGAGCGGGTGGCGAGCACCCCCGAAGCGGTGGCGATCCGCCACGACGGCCGCTCGATGACCTACCGGGAGCTCGACGAGGCCTCTAACCGGTTGGCGCACTTGCTCACTGACCAGGGTGCCGCTCCGGGACAGTGCACGGCATTGCTGCTGGAGCGCTCAGCGCAGGCGATCGTGGCGATGCTGGCGGTGCTGAAGACCGGGGCAGCGTACCTGGCCATCGATCCGGTGCTGCCGGCCGCGCGGATCGACTTCATGGTCACCGATGCCGCGCCCGTCGTCGCCATCACCACTGCCGGCCTGCGTGAGCGACTGGCCGCACACGACCTCGCGATCGTCGATGTCAACGATCCCGCGATCCAAAGCCAACCAAGCACGGCAATGGCCGCGGCCGCCCCCGATGACATCGCTTACGTCATCTACACCTCGGGCACCACCGGGGTGCCCAAGGGGGTAGCGGTCACCCACCACAGCATGGCGCATCTGGCTGAGTCGCTGCCAGCCCATCTGTCGGCGGAACAAGTGTGGACGCAATGTCATTCGTACGCTTTCGACTTCTCGGTCTGGGAGGTCTGGGCTGCGCTGCTCGGTGGCGGGCGGCTGGTGGTCGTGCCCGAGTCGGTGGCAGGTTCACCGGACGACTTCCACGACGTGCTGGTTGCCGAACAGGTCAGCGTGCTCACCCAGACGCCGTCCGCGGTGAAAGCGCTGTCACCCGACGGGCTGGGCCCGGTGGCCTTGCTGCTCGGTGGTGAGGCCTGCCCTGCCGAGCTGGTGGACCGGTGGGCGCCCGGGCGGGTAGTCGTCAACGCCTACGGCCCCACGGAAGCGACCGTGTACGCGTCGATGAGCGCGCCGTTGACACCCGGCTCGGGAGTGCCGCCGATCGGTTCGCCGGTGGCAGGGTCGGCGTTGTTCGTGCTGGACGGCTGGCTCCGGCCAGTACCGCCTGGAGTAATCGGCGAGTTGTACGTGGCCGGCCGCGGGGTGGCCTACGGCTATGTGCGCCGGTCCGGGCTGACCGGATCGCGGTTTGTGGCGTGTCCGTTCGGCGGTGCGGGAACACGGATGTATCGGACCGGGGATGTGGTGCGCTGGCGTGCCGATGGGCAGCTCGATTATTTGGGCCGTGCTGATGAGCAGGTCAAGATCCGCGGTTACCGCATCGAGCTCGGCGAAATCCAAGCCGCCCTAACCGGTTTGGACGGTGTCGAGCAGGCAGTGGTGATCGCCCGCGAAGACCGCCCGGTGACAAGCGCCTGGTCGGCTACATCACCGGCACCGCCGACCCGAACGCAATACGCACCAAGCTTGCCGACCGGCTGCCGCCCTACATGATCCCCGCCGCGGTGATGGCACTCGACAGTTTGCCGTTGACGGTCAACGGAAAACTCGACACCCGCGCTGCCGGCACCCGAATACTCCGCGGGCCGCTATCGGGCACCGACCAATGCGGTCGAAGAGATCCTAGCCGCCATCTACGCCGAGGTGCTCGGGCTCGAGCGCGTCGGCGTCGACGACTCCTTCTTCGACCTTGGCGGGGACAGCATTTCGTCGATGCAGGTGGTGGCACGTGCGCGTGCAGCCGGCCTGGCGTGTCGTCCGCGCGAGGTCTTTGTGGAGCAGACCGTGGCCCGGCTGGCCCGAGTGGCCGCGGTGGCGGACGGTGAGGCCGGCGTGGTCGACGAAGGTGTGGGCGAGGTACCTGCGACCCCAATCATGCGCTGGTTGAACAGCATTGACGGCCCGCTGGAGCAGTTCAACCAGACGATGCTGCTGCAAGCCCCCGCGGATGCCGGCGAGGCCGACGTGATGACGCTGTTGCAGGCCTTGCTGGATCGGCACGCCATGCTGCGGGCGCGCGCCGACGACGACGGAGCGGGCGGCTGGCTGTTGACAGTGCCCGAGCCGGGATCGGTCGATGCGCGTGCTTGCCTGCACGCCGTCGACATGTTGTCTGACGAGGCGCTGATACAGGCGCGGTCGCGGCTGAATCCGGTTGACGGGGCGATGCTCAGCGCGCTGTGGGTGCGCTCGACAAGCCAGCTGGCGTTGATCATTCACCACTTGGCCTTCGATGCGGTGTCGTGGCGGGTGTTGTTGGAAGACCTCAATACCGCCTGGGCCCAGCACCGGGCCGGTGAGCCCGTGGCGTTACCGGCGTGGGGGACGTCGTTCGCCCGCTGGGCCTCGCTTTTGACGGAGTATGCGCACCGCCCCGAAATCGTGGCGCAGGCCGAAGCCTGGAAGCAGGTTGCTGCGGCCTCGACCGCGCTGCCGGCCGGGCAACCCGAACTGGACACCTATGCAAGCGCCGGGCATTTGACGGTGTCGCTGGACGCCGAGACCACCCGGATCCTGCTCGACGAGGTGGCGGCGGCGTTTCACGCTGGGCTGCACGAGATCTTGTTGATCGGATTCGCTTTGGCCGTCGCCGAATTCGTGGGCAACGGCAGCGCGCCGATCGGCATCGACGTGGAGGGTCACGGCCGCCACGAAGAACTGGGCCCCGACATCGACTTGTCGCACACCGTGGGCTGGTTCACCATCAAACACCCGGTTGCTTTGACGGTCGGCCGGCTGAACTGGGCGCAGGTAGCGGGCGGCGAGGACGCACTGGGGGCGTTGGTCAAGGACGCCAAAGAACAGCTTCGCTGCCTGCCCGACGGTCTGACCTATGGCGTGCTGCGGTATTTGAACCCCGACGTGCATCTGTCGGTGTCCGATCCGGTGATCGGGTTCAACTACCTGGGACGGATGGGCGGCGCGGCCGCCGAGGCGGTTGGCGAAGGCTGGCGTATTTCCCAGGACAACGTGTCGGTAGCGGCGGCGGCCGCAGCGGTACCGATGCCGTTGGCGCACACCGTGGAACTCAACGCCGGGACCGTCGAGACCGAGGCCGGCACGCGACTGTATGCCGATTGGACGTGGGCGCAGTCGGTGCTCGACGAAGCGCAAATCAGCCGGTTGAGCCGGTCATGGTTCGCCGCCTTGGCCGGAATCTGCGCGCATGTGCGAGCCGGTGGCGGCGGGTTGACGCCGTCGGACATCGTCCCGGCCCGGCTCGGGCAACGCGAGATCGACCAATTGCAGCAGCAATACCAGATCGCCGATGTGTTGCCGCTGACCCCGCTGCAGCAGGGACTGCTCTATCACGCGGACAGCGCCCAGGGCAGCGACGACATCTACGCAGTGCAACTGGCGATCACGTTGAGCGGCCGGCTCGACCCACATCGCCTGCGCGATGCGCTGCACACCGTGATCGACCGGCACCCCAACCTGGTGGCCCGGTTCTGCGGCCAGTTCGAGGAACCGGTGCAGATCATTCCCCCCGAACCCTCGGTGCCGTGGCGCTATGTCGAGCTGGACGGCGTCGATGCCGAAGACCAGGTTCAGCAGATCTGCGCCGCTGAACGCGCCGCCGTCTGCGATTTGGCCCACCAGGCGGCATTTCGGGCTGCGTTGGTCCGCGTCGCGCGGGGCCGGCACCGGCTTGTCCTGACCAATCACCACATCGTGCTCGACGGCTGGTCGATGCCGATCCTGCTGGGAGAGATCTTCGCCGCTTATTACGGGCAGCAACTGCCCGCGGCCGTTCCGTACCGTCGCTTTGTTACCTGGCTGGCCGATCGCGACCTGGTTGCCGCGCAAGAGGTTTGGCGCAAGGTGCTGGCCGGCTTCGACACCCCGACATTGGTGGGCCCTCGAAATCGGTTGGCCCTCGGCGCCCGCGGCGCGGAGTCGTTCCGGGTGCCTGCCGCCACCACGAGCGCCGTCAGCGAGCTGGCCCGCTCGTGCCACACCACCGTCAACACCGTGCTGCAGGCCGCGTTCGCGCAGGTTCTGACGTGGCTGACCGGTCAGCATGATGTCGCGTTCGGGACGGCGGTCTCAGACCGGCCGGCAGAGGTGGTCGGCGCGGAGTCCATGGTCGGTCTGTTGATCAACACGGTGCCGGTGCGGGCGCGCATCACAGCGACAACCACCACCGCAGAACTGCTGGCCCAGCTGCAAAGCACCAACAACGACACACTCGAGCATCAGCACTTGGCGCTCAACGAGATTCACCGCATCAGCGGCCACGGGCAACTGTTCGACACTCTTTTCGCCTACGAAAACTACCCGCTGGACACCGCCGGGCTGGCCAGTGCCGACGAGCTGGCCGTCACCGAGTTCGCCGTCCGCGAATACAACCACTACCCGCTGACCGTGCAAGCCACGCCAGGGCACGAACTCAGCATTCGTCTCGAGTACGACACCGACGTGTTCGACGCGGTACGCATCGACTCCCTCACCCAGCGGATGCAGCGGGTGTTGGTGGCGATGACTGCGGATCCGACGCAGGCATTGTCATCTGTCGATCTGCTCGACGACAGCGAGCGGGCCCAGTTGGGTGTACTGGGTAACTGGGCCGCCTTGACGGAGCCCGCCGCGGCGTTGTCGGTTGTGGTGTTGTTCGGCGCGCAGGTGGGGCGTACCCCGGATGCGGTGGCGGTCGGGTGGCGGGGCCGCTCGATGACCTATCGGCAGCTTGATGAGGCGTCGAATCGGTTGGCGCATCAGCTCGTTGCCCGCGGCGCGGGGCCGGGAGATTCTGTGGCGCTGCTGTTTGCGCGCTCAGTGGAAGCGGTGGTGTCGATCCTGGCGGTGCTCAAGACCGGGGCGGCCTATGTGCCGGTCGATCCGGTGTTGCCCGCCGAGCGGATCGGGTTCGTGCTCTCCGATGCTGCGCCGATCGCCGCACTGACCACCGCTGCGTTGGCCGATCGGGTGAACGGGCATGGCTTGCCGGTCATCACAGTCGATGACCCTGCTGTTGACAGCCAGCCCAGCACGGCGTTGTCGGTGCCCGACCCCGACGGCATCGCGCACATCATCTACACGTCGGGCACCACGGGCGTGCCCAGGAGTGGCAATCAGTCACCGCAACCTGGCGCATCTCGTCAACTCGTTGACGGCTGGGCTACCGCCGGAACAGGTGTGGACCCAGTGTCATTCGTACGCGTTCGATTTCTCGGTGTGGGAGATATGGGGTGCGCTACTGCATGGTGGGCGGCTCGTCGTGGTGCCCGAGGAGGTGACCGGCCCCGCAGGAGTTCCACGAGGCGCTGGTCGCCGAACAGGTCAGCGTGTTGACCCAGACCCCGTCGGCGGTGGCGGCACTCTCGGCGCAGGGGTTGGGCTCGGTCGCGTTGCTCGTCGGTGGTGAGGCCTGTCCAGCTGAAGTGGTGGATCGGTGGGCGCCGGGACGGGTGATGGTCAACGCCTACGGGCCAACGGAAATCACGGTGTATGCGGCGATGAGCGCACCATTGACCGCTGGCTCGGGGCCGGTGCCGATTGGGTCGCCGGTGACCGGGTCGGCGTTGTTTGTGCTCGATGCCTGGTTGCATCCGGTGCCGCCCGGGGTGGTCGGGGAGTTGTACGTCGCCGGCGCCGGGGTGGCGTACGGCTATGTGGGCCGGTCCAGTTTGACGGGGTCGCGGTTTGTGGCCTGCCCCTTCGCCGGGGCCGGAGCGCCCGGAACACGGATGTATCGGACCGGGGACCTGGTGTGCTGGCGCGCCGATGGGCAGCTCGATTATGTCGGCCGCGCCGACGAGCAGGTCAAGATTCGTGGCTACCGCATCGAACTGTCCGAGGTCCAGGCGGCACTGGCAAGCATCGACGATGTGGAACAGGCGGCGGTGATCGCCCGCGAGGATCGCCCCGGCGACAAGCGGCTGGTCGGCTACATCACCGGGTCGGCCGACCCGACGGGCATCCGCCGAAAGCTCGCTGATCGGCTCCCGGAGTACATGATCCCGGCCGCGGTGGTGGCCCTCGACGCATTGCAGTTGACGCCCAACGGCAAACTCGATACCCGCGCCCTGCCCCACCGGAATACAGCGGGAGTATCGCGCCCCGACCAACGCCGTCGAAGAGATGTTGGCGGGCATCTACGCCGAAACGCTGGGCGTGGAACGCGTCGGCATCGACGACTCCTTCTTCGACCTGGGCGGCGACAGCATTTCAGCCATGCGCCTGATCGCCGCCACCAACACCGCACTGGGTACCAGTGTTTCGGTGCCCACCGTGTTCGAGGCGCCCACGGTCAGGAGTTTGGCTCAGCGGCTGCAAACAGATATCGCCTCCGGGCCAGAAGTCGCTCCGGTTCAGACTCTGAAGAGCGGCACCGGCGTTCCTCTGTTCTGTATTCACCCGGCGGCCGGCGTAAGTTGGCCCTACCGGGCTCTCGGCACTCACCTGGACTGCCCGATCATCGGAATTCAGCAAGCCCCGCAGCCCAATGAGCCTGAACCTCAGTCGATTCGGGAGATGGCGAAAAACTACGCCGACCGAATCGAGGAGACTTATCCGACCGGGCCGTATCACCTGCTCGGCTGGTCGTTCGGCGGTGTTGTCGCCCATGAAGTCGCCGTCGAGCTGCAGCGTCGCGGACACTTGAGCACACGCCTTGTCCTTCTCGATGCTCAACCCGCTCTCGACAGCAGCGTCAGCACGTCAAACCAGGCTTTAGACGAGACGCACCTGTTGGAAGAAGTCTTGCGGTTCTACGACGTCAGCATTCCCGAACAGGATGAGCCGCTCACGTACGAACAGGTCGAAGAACTCCTTCGCGGGCGAGAAGCCGTCGACCTTCGTCACTACAAGCGGCTTCTGAAGCTGCTTGTGCACAACCTCAATACAAATGTCGCGCTGTATCGAGCCCATGAACCCCGGGTTTTCGGCGGCAACCTCACGATAGTTGCGGCCGTACGGGATTTGAGCGACCGCAGTTCGTCTCTGCTGAACAGTTGGCGGCCATATGTCGGCGGCAACATCACCGTGCACCCGATCGACTGCACGCACCAAGAACTGCTGACGGCCGAATCGGCCGGAATGTACGGCAAGCAACTTCAACAGTCGTTGGTGCCCGCGGTCGTTGACGGCGAGCGCCCGGCCACCGGGGCGGTGTCGCGACTGCAACGGTATGCAGCCCCGGTGTTCAACGACATGTCGGCGCTGGCCGCGCGTGTCGGCGCGATCGATCTCGGCATCGGATATCCCGACGAGGACGGGCCGCCCGCAATGCTGAAGGCCGCCCAAGAGGCGATCGCCGGGGGTCGCAACCAGTACCCACCCGGGATGGGCATCGCGGCGCTGCGGCAGGCCATCGCTGCCCAGCGGAAGCGGCACTTCGGCATCGAATACGACCCGGACACTGAGGTATTGGTGACGGTCGGGGCCACCGAGGCCATCGCGTCGGCAGTGCTAGGCCTGGTCGAGCCGGGCTCGGAGGTACTGATGGTCGAGCCGTTCTACGACTCGTACTCGCCGGTGGTGGCGATGGCCGGTGCGCGGCGCGTGCTCGTGCAGCTGGTGCCCGACGGGCGCGGCTTCGCCCTCGACGTCGACGCGATGCGGCGCGCGGTGACACCGCGAACCAGGGCGTTGATCGTCAACTCACCGCATAACCCCACGGGCATGGTGCTGACCGCGGACGAAGTCGAGGCCATTGCACAGATCGCAGTGGACGCCGACCTGTTGGTCATCAGCGACGAGGTCTATGAGCACCTGGCGTACTCGCCCCAGCATCGCCACTTGCCGCTGGCCGGCGTCGACGGCATGGCCGAGCGCACGGTCACCGTCTCGAGCGCGTCGAAGGCGTTCAACTGCACCGGGTGGAGAATAGGATGGGCCTGCGGCCCAGCCAGACTCATCGGCGGATTGAGGGCCGCCAAACAGCACCTGAGCTACGTCGGCAGCGCGCCGTTTGAGCCCGCGGTGGCGTTGGCATTGAACACGGGCGACGACTGGGTCGGTATGCGCCGAAAGCTACTGCGGGCCAGACGGGACCGGCTGACGACAGCCTTGACCGAGATCGGCTTCGACGTGCACCACAGCGCCGGCACCTACTTCCTGTGTGCGGACCCGCGTCCGTTGGGTTACGACGACAGCACGGCCTTCTGCGCGGCGATGTCGGACAAGGTGGGCGTGGTTGCGATGCCGATGTCGGATTACTGCGACCCGGCAGCCGAACATGCCGCGGCGTGGAATCACCTGGTGCGCTTTAATTTCGCGAAGCGCGACGACACACTCGACGAGGCAATCAGGCGACTTGCAGCGCTCCGCAACGGGCACTAGCTACTGCCGGGCGGGCGCGACGGTCACTTCGGCGACCTCTTGGCCGTGCAGGAAGTTCGAGTGCCGGAGGTCCTCGCGGCCGGTCACAGCGATCGAAGCGACGTTGCGCGTCAAAACCATTAGCAGACAGCGTAATTCGAGGCGGGCCAACACCGCGCCGACGCAGTAGTGCGGACCGCCGCCGAAGGACAGATGTGGGTTGGGTTGGCGGTCCAGCACGAAATGCTCCCCGTCGGGGAAGACCGCTTCGTCACGGTTGGCGGACGGTATCCACAGCACGACTCGGTCGCCTGAGCGAATCTGGGCGTCGCCCAGGGATATCTCGGCGGTGGCGGTCCGCAGCACGTGGCCCGGGGGTGACGTCCACCGCAGGATCTCTTCCACAGCGGAGTTGAGGAGCTCCGGATGCTCGCGCAGCCGCTGCCAGCAATCGGGATCCTGGGCGAAAGCCACCATCGCGCCCGATACCGCGAGTGGAGTCGTTTCCAGCCCGCCGGTGAGCATGCCGTCGCAGTTGAGCAAGATCTCGTCGTCGGTGAGCGTGCGGCCGTCAACGGTTGTCTGCGAGAGCGCGGTGACGAAGTCGTCCTGTGGACGAGCCCGACGCTGTGCAAGCAGCTCGTCGAGGTACATGAATAGTTCCCCGTGGGCTTCGGCGGCGTCCTGCGCAACGTTGGTGGCGTAGGCGGCGTCGATCAGTCTGCCCAGTTTCGCCCAGTCCGCCTGCGGTATTCCCAGCACTCGTGCCAGCACTTGGCGGGCTACTACGGCGCCGAGATCTTTGACGGCGTCAAACGAGCCACCGCCGGCAATCAGCTCGCCAAGCAGGTGCTCGATGTCGTCCTCGATGGCGGAATGCATTCGGTCAATTGCCGAACTCGACAGCCACGCCGAGTGCGCGGCGCGCAATCTGCGATGACTGGCACCGTCGGTCACGACCAGCATCCTTCCCGAAGCCAATGCAACCGCCCGGGCATTGGCGCCCAGACGCATGCCCGAGCCCGACGCGAACTGCCGAGGGTTTTGCAGCACTTCGCGTGCCAGGCCGTGGCTGGTAACCGACCAGAACCCGCCGTAGGCGGCCGATTCCGTCCACGCAACCGGATGCTCGCGGCGCCGCCGCCACATGTCAAATCGATTGGGCGCGGCGTGAAAAGCAGGATCGGCCGGGTCGGTAGCTGTTGCGTCAGGCGCCCAAACCGGCGACCGCCCGTTCAACCGGCCGGACGGGTAGTCGGACACACCTTGCTGATTCACCCGAACGCCCTCTACTCAAACGGTCTGATCAGCGACGCAACACCCTCTCGTGGACCATATCGGTAAGGAATCGCCTGGCCGGGACTGGTCGGAACGCACGCGCCGCGTCGGTGAGCGCGTCGCGGGCCGCGGCGCTCAGCTCGATATCGGCGGCGGCCACGTTGAACTCGAGTTGCTCGACGCTGGACGCCCCCGGAATGGCCACGACGCCCGGCAGGCTGATCAGCCAGGCCAGCGCCACCTGTGCCGGCTTCGCGTCGACCTCGGCGCCGACGTCGCGCAACGTCTGCAGCAGCGGCTCGATGCGACGCAGGTTTTCCGTGCCGAAAAGCGGGTTGACGGCGCGGACGCCACCGGGCCGGTTCTCGACGCCGTACTTGCCGCCCAGCAGGCCCTGCGCCAATGGGCTGTAGGCGATCACGATGCGGTTCTCGCGCTGCGCGAACGGGACCAGGTCGTCGAGCGCCTGGGGATGGGCGAGCGAGAAATGCACCTGGTTGCTGATGACCGGACGCCCGAGCGCGGCGTCGGCCTTCTGCCAACGTGACAGCGAATAGTTCGACACGCCAGCCGCGCCGATGACGCCGCTGTCCAGCAGTTCGCGCATCCCGGGCATGATCACCGAATCGGGGACTACCGGGTTGGGCTGGTGGACCTGGTAGAGCGGGATGCGATCGAGCCGCAGCCGCCGCGCACTGGCGCGGGCACGTTGCTTGACCACGGGAGGAAACGGCGCGACCGGCATGATCTTGCTGGCCACCGCAACGTCGGCGCGCTTGTCACCGAGTGCTTCGCCGAGGATCCGTTCGCTTTTCCCGAGTCCGTAGATCTCGGCGGTATCGAACAGCGTCACCCCCAAGGCGAGGGCGCGCTGAACGATGTCACGGGCCGCGCCGGAGGCATAACTGTCCCCGTAGCCCCATTCGAACGATCCGAACTGCCACGTGCCCAGCCCGATCCGGCTGACTTTCCCGACTCCGTCGACGTCCAGGTATTTCATATGCCCCACCGTACTGACATGGCCAGCACGCCCGACGCGAATGTCCACCCGACGGCCGATACGCTGTGCCTGCAGCGGCTCGTTACAGGAGAGGGCGGAAATGTCACGGACGGTGGTGATCGGCGCCTCGAGCGGGCTCGGGCGCTGCATCGGGGTCGGGCTTGCGCAGCGAGGTGATCAGGTCGCGCTTCTCGCCCGGCGCCGAGAGCGCATCGAAGCGGCGGCGAAAGATGCCGGACACGGCGCTCTCGCCATCGAATGCGACGTCACCGACGAGGCGTCGTGCCGGTCGGCGGTCACCGCGGCCGCCGATGCGCTCGGCGGCATCGACAACCTCGTCTACACGCCCGCCATCGGGCCGCTCGTCCGCATGGTCGATACCGACGCCGAAACCTGGCGGCGCATCTTCGACACCAACGTCATAGGCGCGGCGCTGGCCACTGCCGCGGCCGTGCCGCACTTGACGGCCTCGGCAGGCAAGGCGGTCTATCTTTCTTCTGACGCAGGCAGTTTCGGGCCGCCGTGGCCGGGCCTGGGCGCATATGGCGTCAGCAAGGCAGCGCTGGAGCGACTCGTCGAGGCATGGCGGGCCGAGCACCCCGACATCGGCTTCACCTGCCTCATCGTCGGGGAATGCCCCGGCGGCGAGGGTGACGGCCAAACGGGAATGAGCAGCGGCTGGGATCTCGAGTTGGCCAAACAGGCGTACCCGCTTTGGTTGTCGCGCGGCTGCATGCCCGGCAAGTTGATGCCCGTCGAGGACCTCATCGACGTTGTGCATACGATCTTGCGCACCGATGCTTCGACGTCGATGCCGCTCGTGGTTGCCCGAGGCGCACCGGCCAGCCCGGCGGCGTTTCTGGATTCCGGTCAGGCGTAGCCGCGGGCAATCGACCGGTTTCCGCAGCAACAACGCCGATCGGGCCAGTACACTGCGGAATCCATGGCCATCCGGCGCGCCGTACTCCTCATTGCCGACATCGGCGGCTACACGCGCTACATGCATTGGAATCGGATGCATTTAGCCCATGCACAGCTGACTGTGGCAGCGCTGCTTGAAGCGGTCATCGACGCCGCCAAAGGCCTCAAGCTGGCGAAGCTGGAAGGCGACGCAGCGTTCTTCTGGGCACCGGACGGCGACGCCAAAGTGCTTGTCTGCGACGGGCTCTCTCCGATGCGCCAGGCGTTCCTTACATGTCGCGAGGTGATGAAAAAAGACGATGCCTGTGACTGCGCCAGCTGCGCACAGCTGGACAACCTGTCACTCAAGTTCGTCGCCCACGAGGGCGAGGTGGCAGAGCAACGGGTGAAGCGCCGCGCCGAGCTCGCCGGCATCGACGTCATCCTGGTGCACCGCATGCTGAAAAACCAAGTACCGGTACCGGAATACGTGCTGATGACCGACCCGGTGGCGCAATGCCTCGACGAGTCGGTGCGCCAGCTCTGCAAGCCGCTGATTCACCACTTCCCGGACATCGGCCAAACGCCGACCCACTACATCGACCTGGCCACGTCCGAGATTCCACCGACTGTGCCTGAGCGCAGCACATCTGCCCGGCTGGCAGCCAAGCTCAAGTTCGAGTTGAGTGCACTGCCGTTCGTACTGGGCATCAAGAAACCCGCCGCGGGCTTCCGCAACCTGGGCCGTGGCAGCACCGAAATGACGCCGGCATGAAATGGCCTTCGGCGTCGCCTGCCTGCGCGGGTAGGTGGGTTTAGGATGTCCCTTGGAAGCGGGGGCTATTGCGAGGCAGGAGATTTCATGGTCGAGCTTCACGTCGAGCGCACGATTGCCGCATCCCCAGAACAGGTCTTCGACTGGCTGGCCGACCCACGCAGTTTGACTGCTGCGCCGCTGGTTCTCAAGGCCGGTTGGGCGCAGGGCGTGTCAGGGCCGGCCGTCGGCGCGCTGCGGGAGGTGCACGGAGTCGGCACCTGGTTCCGCGAAGAGATCACGGCCTTCGATCGGCCGCGTAGCTACGCGTATCTGATCGTCCGCTCATTTCCCCCGTTCAATCACGAGGGCGGCACATTGACGTTCACCCCGTCGGGCGATGGGACCCACGTCGACTGGCGAAGCAACTACACCCATCCGGGCCGCGCGGGAGGCGCATTGCTGGAGGCAATCACGCGTCGGTTGCTGCGCTCGAGCTTCCTGGCGATCCTGGCCGCCTGCGCCAAGGCGCTTGAGAGCCAACAGCGATCTCAGCAGTGATACCGGTAGACGAGCGGGCTCATCTGAAACCATTCCGCCCCAACACGGTTGGCTTTGCGGACCAACCGACCGCGTTGGGTGATGGAAGTCGCGCACGTGCCCACGCAAGGAAATAGGCTTATCGGCTGGAATGCTCCGCTCGACGTGAATTTCTCTATGCCTCGAATTTTTAGGGCTTCATTGCATTGCCGGTAATGACGGGCTCCGGTAGCCAACCTAGTTGTTTGTTGGTGGTGGCTGCGGCTGAAAGGGGTCATACCACCACCAGTCGGCGCGCTCGCCGGTGGGCCCGGGGCACGGCGGGACGGCGGGCGGGGGAAGGTTCGGCGCACGCGCGAGCGATCCGGCGCTGAGCCGTCGACCGGAACTGTCAGTGACGATGAGAACGTCGGCGGTTCCGGCGATGGTGATCACACCCCGGTGGTGCAACCGATGGTGATACGGGCATACCAACACCAGGTTGACCAACTCGGTGGCACCGCCGTCTTCCCAGTGCCGAATGTGGTGTGCGTGCAGACCGCGGGTGGCCCCACAGCCGGGAACCGCGCATGTGGGATGGCGGTGCTCGAGCGCGCGGCGAAGCCGCCGGTTGATCACCCGCGTCGCTCGGCCGGCGCCGATGACCTCGCCGTCACGTTCGAACCAGACTTCACAGGTGGCATCACAGGTCAGGTATCGGCGTGCGGCGTCGGACAGCAGCGGACCCAGATGCAGCACCGCTGCCCGCTGCGCAACGTCGACGTGCACCACCACCGTGGTGTGATGCCCGTGTGGGCGGCGGGCCGCCTCAGCGTCCCATCCAGCATCAACCAGGCGCATAAACGCCTCGACGGTGGTAGGCAACGGCGGACAATTCTCTGCTGTGCGCTCGCGAGTGCCGTGATCGCGCTTCCACTCGGCCACTAGCGCATCAAGGTGAGACGCCAGGGCGGAGTCGAACTTCGCCGCCTCGTCGTGAGGAAGTGTGATCCGCCAACAAGTGGACTGCTCGCCGTAGGTCTTGGTGATCGAGCGCTGCGGTTCCGGCTGAGGATCGGGTTCGGGTCGCGGTTCCAACCGCACCGCGGTGCGCAACTGGTTGACCGTGGCGACCGCCGCCAGCCGCGCGTAATGCTCATCGGAACCCTCGCCCGCCCCTGCGGCGATGACGCCGAGCTGATCCAGCGATAGCCGGCCCTCAGCCATGCCCGCCGCGCAGCGCGGAAACTCCGCCAGCCGGCGCGCCACGGTGGCGATCGTGTGCGCATTTGCCGATGACAAGCCCAGCTTCCAGGCCACCAACGCCGCCACCGACCGCGCACCCGTGGCACCGCAGAGCTCGTCGCGGTCCATCTCGGCGACGATCTCCACAATGCGCCCATCAATTGCATTGCGCTGACCGGCCAACTCCGCCAACTCCTCGAACAACGCCTCAAGACGCTCGGCAGGGCTCAGCGCCGCGGCAGGCGATGCGGTCGAGGACATGTCGTCATCATTGCAGTGGGGTATGACAAGTTGCGGCTCCCGATTCGCGCCAGGGTGGTCTCGCTAGCGCGCACGTGCCCACCTGGGGCATAAGTGAGCTGGATGTAGCGGTTCCCCTTGACCGGGTTACCTTTACAGGTCGCCCAGATCGTCGGGCACGTCGACGGCGTGCTCACGCAGCGCCTCGAGTTCCAACACATCGAGGGTCCGCTCATGGGTGGAGGCCAACACCACCGGGGCAGCGCAGCCGTCGTGGTAGGCCCGCAACCAGTTCCTCGCGGTGACGCACCAACGGTCCCCCGGGGTCAGGCCGGGGAACATGTACACCGGCCTCGGCGTCACCAGATCGTTGCCGATCGAGCGCTGGTGGCGCAGGAACTCGGCGGTCACGACGGCGCAGATGGTGTGCAGTCCGAGGTCTTCCGGGCCGGTCGAGCAGCAGCCGTCTCGGTAGAAGCCGGTGAGTGGGTCCGTGCCGCACGGTTCCAGCGGCCCGCCCAGCACGTTGCGATCAGGCATCGGCCCCAGTATCTCCCTGGCGGTGCGGCTGTCGGGATCCGTCAGGCGGGAAGCCCGTTTTTGATCGCGGCGGCTTGTCTTTGCCCGACGTCGTTGATGAAATCCGGCGGCGCCGGCACGCCGGCGGGGCCGTCGAACTGGAGGGTGACCAGCGCCCTGCCCTGGGTGAACAGCAACACCGTCACGCCCTTGGATTTATCTGGCGTGTCCCCCGAGATCGTCACGCCGTTGGTGCCGATGTTCGCCGGGACAGGCTTTCCGGTGATGCCAGCGGGCGGTGCGGCCTTCGCCGCGTTGAGCGCGTTCGCCGCGGCCGTGGGATCCGGCAGGACCTCGATGGTGTCGTGGATGACGTGGCTGCTGTCGTCATCGCTGAATGTCGTTGCCGCGCCTGGCTTTCCATTCGGGTTCTCGATCGGGGGGCTGCCTTTGAACGTCACCGGCGCTTTGATGTCGGCAGCGCTGATCAGCAGCCGGGCGTAACCGGTCGGTTGCGCTGTGGTCGTGCTATGGCTGGTGGTGGTGCTCGAAGCGGTTGGACTCGCCGGGTTCGACGTCGAATGCTTGGCGCAGCCGGCCGAGGCTGCCACCAGCACGGCCGTCGCGGTAATCCCTGCCATCGCGGTCAAGGAAGTCCTCATCGCCGGGCCCTCCTGTTCAGCGACATCGCCGCGCACCGCGACGCCGAGCAACTATAACCGGATCGCGCGTGAGCAGCCTGCGCTTGTGACCGGCCGGCCGCTAATCGGCGTCGGCGGGGTCGAGCAGCTGCACCTCTTCGAGGTCCATCTCCGCTTGCAGCTCGCGCAGCACGATGTCGTCGATGCGGTTTTGGTCGCGCAGCTCGGTGACGGCCCGGCGCCGGTGGGCAAGCACTGCGAGGCGTACCCGCCGAATCAGATCGTTGCGCTCGGCGGCGTGGTTGGGCGCCGAGCCGTCGGCGTCGGCCATGACCAGCGCGGCCTGCTCTTCGTACTCTTTTTGCAGACGCCTCAGCAGTTCCGGGCTCGCCCCGAGTTCACCGGCGACGCGCGGCAACGCTTCCAACGCTGCTTCGGCGCTGCGCGTGCGCGCCAGTTGCAATTCGTCTGCGTGCCTGGCGTCTTCGGGCATCCGCGCCCACCGCACAACCAGAGGCAAGGTGCTTCCCTGCACCAACACGGTCACCAGGATCACAGCCGACACGACGAAGATGATCAGGCTGCGGTCGGGGAATGGGGCGCCGCTGCGAGTGGTCAGCGGGACGGCCAAGGCAGCGGCAAGCGACACCGCGCCGCGGAATCCCGCCCAGCTGGAGACGGTGCGCTGGCGCCAGTCGACGCGGCGAGCGCGCTGCACCGCGCGGCGGTCCACAGCCCGGATCAACACGGTGGTGATTTCCATCCAGGCGAACCGGGTCGCGATGACGACCCCGGTGACCGCCAGGGCCAGCAACGCGGCGCGGCGAAGGCCGCCGTCGACCCCGGAGATCCCCCGCACAGCCCCCGGTATTTGCACGCCGACGAACACCCACAGCGAGCCGTTGATCAGAAACGTCGACATGTCCCAGAAGGCGAATGACTGCAAACGAGAGCGAGCGCGGATCACCCGTGGCCCGACATAGGTGAGCACGAGGGCGGCCACCAATACGGCGACGACACCACTGCAGCGAATGCTCTGCGCCAGCAGGAACGCCGCGAACGGGGTCAGGATGCTCAGGGCTCCCTCTTCCAGGGGCGCGTCGAGTCGCCGGCGCAACAGTGTCACCGCCCAGCCGACCAGCAGGCCCGCGCCGATACCGCCGAGGTAGGAGCCGACGAAACGACCGACCAGGGCAGCCGGGCCGATCGCGGGGGCACCGGTGGCGACCGCGACGGTGACCGCGAACAGAACGAGCGCGGTGCCGTCGTTGATGATGCTCTCGGCGCGCAGCACCGTCAGCGGCCGTCGCGGCAACCGCTTGGCCAACCCCGCGACGGCGGCAGCGTCGGTCGGGGAGAGCACAGCGCCCAGGACCGACGCCGCGTGTGACTCCATGCCCATCGCCCGCGCCGTCCACGACACCGCGACCGCGGTGGCAACCACCAGGCCGACGCTGATCAGCACGATGACACGCAGGTTCGCGCGGAGCTCGCGAAAGCTGGTGTTCATGCTCTCCCAGTAGAGGATCGCCGGCAGGAACAGCAGCAGCACGAGTTCCCCGTCGAGGTGGGTCCGGCCGAAGCGCGGGATCAGCCCCAGCAGCGCGCCCAGCAGGATGAGCAAAACCGGCGGACCGACTCGATAGCGCTTGCCGAGAACCGTTCCCACGATCACCGTGGCAACCAGCGCAACGACTACGACGAGCCCGAACACCAGCACATCCTGTCGTACCGGCTCGAGCGACATCCCGGCGCCCGTTAAATAAATTGCTTGATTTAATCGGCGACGCGGTGTTCACTGAGGCGGTGACCGCAGCCCGGGTCTTGCGCAACGACAGGTCGGCGGGCACCCGCGAGGCGATCTTGTCCGCGGCCGAGCGGCTGTTCGCCGAGCGGGGCATGTACGCGGTGTCCAACCGCCAGATCAGTGAAGCGGCGGGGCAGGGCAACAACGCCGCCGCCTGCTACCACTTCGGCACCAGGACGGACCTACTGCGCGCCATCGAAAGCAAGCACCGGGTTCCGATCGAGGAACTGCGGGCGCGGATGCTCGCCGAGGTCGGGGACTCGACCGACTTGCGCGACTGGGTGGGCTGCCTGGTACGCCCCCTCACCGACCACTTGGCTGCGCTCGGCAATCCCAGCTGGTATGCGCGCTTCGCCGCGCAGGCGATGGCCGATCCCGCCTACCGGGAGGTGGTGACCAAGGATGCGTTGTCGTCGCCGCAGCTGGTGCAGACACTGCACGGAATCAACCGGTGCCTTCCCGACCTGACGAAGCGGGTGCGCTTCGAGCGGATGGTGATGGCCCGCAATCTGCTGATGCACACGTGCGCCGAACACGAAGGCGGCCTGGCCGAGCACGGCGTCCGGTCACGGGCGCCCTGGCCGCTGGCGGCCGAAGGACTCATCGATGCGATCGCCGGGCTGTGGCAGGCACCGGTGCGCGGCATCGCAGTGCGACGAGACGAATAACGCAAGGAGCGCCATGTCCGAAACCCTGACCGACAGCGCGGGCGGGCCGGTAGCAAGCATCCCCGACTTTCCGATGACGCGCGCCGCGGAGTGCCCGTTGGCGCCGCCGCCGAAAGCATTGGCGCTCAACGCGTCCCGCCAGTTGAGCCGGGTGCGGATCTGGGACGGCAGCACACCGTGGTTGATCACCGGATACGAAGCGATCCGCGCGTTGTTTTCCGACGCACGCGCCAGCGTCGACGACCGCCTGCCCGGCTATCCGCACTGGTGATCAGCCAACTCTTGGGCGTGCCGTACGAAGACGCGGAGTTCATCCAGGAGATGGCACACAAGGGCATGGGCCGCTACGCCACCGCCGAGGACACCGCCAAAGGTGCTGCGGCGCTGACGAAATACCTGGCCAAGCTGATTCGCGCCAAGATGGACGATCCCACCGAAGACTTGGTGTCCGATCTGGCCGAGCGGGTGAAAGCCGACGAGATCAGCGTGCGCGAGGCCGCCCAGCTGGGCACCGGCGTGTTGATCGCCGGGCATGAGACCACCGCCAACATGATCGGCCTGGGCATCCTTGCGCTGCTGCAACATCCGGATCAGGCGGCGTTTCTGCGCGACACCGACGATCCGAAGGTGATCGCCACCGCGGTGGAAGAACTGATGCGGTATCTGAGCATCATCCAGACGGGTCAGCGTCGGATCGCCGTCGAGGACATCGAGGTGGCCGGCGAGACGATCCGCGCGGGCGAGGGGATCATCCTCGACGTCGCGCCCGCCAACTAGGACAGCCGGCAGTTCCCGAACCCGGATCGGCTGGACTTGACCCGCGACGACGGCCCGCATGTCGGGTTCGGCTACGGCCGCCATCAGTGTGTTGGACAACAGCTGGCGCGCATGGAGTTACAGATCGTGCTGCACACCGTGTTGCGGCGCATCCCGACGATGCGGCTGGCCGTGAGGATCGAGCAGATCCCGTTCAAACACGACAGCCTGGCCTACGGCGTCTACGACTGGCCGGTTACCTGGTGATGGAGCTGTCGGTGCCGGATTTGTCCGGCAGGCTGGCGGTGGTCACCGGAGCCAACAGCGGGCTGGGGTTCGGTTTGGCGCGACGGCTGGCCGGCGCTGGTGTCGACGTGGCCGCGGAGGGTCGGCCGATCGACATCCTGATCAACAACGCCGGCGTGATGACCCCGCCGAGGCGTCAGCAGACCGTCGACGGGTTCGAGTTGCAGTTCGGCACCAACCATCTCGGGCATTTCGCGTTGACGGGTCATCTCTTGCCGCTGCTTCGCGCGGCGCCTGCGGCGCGGGTGGTGAGCGTCAGCAGCATCGCCGCCCAGCAGCGGGGCCTGAACTTCGAGGACGTCAACGCAGAGCGCGGGTATAAACCGATGCGGTGCTACGGGATCGCGAAGCTGGCGCAGCTGATGTTCGCGGTCGAGCTGGACCGGCGTAGCCGTGAGTGCGGCTGGGGGCTGATGTCCAGCGCGGCCCATCCAGGATTGGCCAAGACCAACCTGCTCAGCGGTGCGTCGTACGGGTTGGCCAAGCCCACGCTGCAGGCGCGGCTGACCCAATTGACGTGGCGGGTGTTGCCGTTCATGTGGCTCGACGTCGACGAGGGCGTCAAACCCACCCTGTATGCCGCCGCGTCACCCGACGCGCGTGGTGGCGTCTACTATGGCCCGCGCGGCTTCTACGAAACCGCCGGGGGAGGCGTTGGGTTCGCCAAGGTTCCCTCGCTGGCGCGCAGCGACTCCGACAGGCAAGCCCTGTGGCGGCTCTCCGAAAAACTCACCGGCGTCAGCTACCCGGACTGAGATGATGTCTGCTGTGTCAGCCACCATCGAAATCCCGGACGAGCCCGACCACGCCCACATGTACCGCGAAGTCAGCGCCCGGCTGCGCTCGGCCATGGCCGAGCGCGGTGTCGATGCGCTGATCCTGCTGATGAACAACAACGTGGTGTACGCGACAGGCGCCAGCTGGCCGCTGCTCGACGCGGGCCTGTCTCACGTGGAACGCCCGGTGGCGATCGTGCTGTCCGACGGCGAGCACCCACATCTGTTCATGCCGTTTCGGGCGGGAGCTGCCCCGCACCTGCCGGCCGACCATGTCCATGGGCCGCTGTACCTCGAATCCGACGAGGGGGTCGAGCTTTTCGGTAACGTACTCGCCGACGTGGTCCCGTCGGGCGCGACGCTGGCAGTCGACGAGATGACGTGCGCGATGCTGCGAGCGGCGGACCGGCTGTTTCCGGCCGGTCCACCCGCCGAGGCCGCGGCGGTGGTCGACGCCGCGATGCTCGTCAAGACCCCGGACCAGATCGCCTGTATCCGACGGGCCTCCCGGATCACCGAAGAAGCTGCCGCCGAGACCCAGCAGGCGTTGACGCCCGGCGTGCGCCAAATCGATTTGTCGGCTCGCTTCGTGCGGAAGTCGTTCGAACTCGGCGCCACCGCGAATATTTTGGACGCGATCTGGCAGGTGATGCCGGGCAGCCGCGCCGAGGGGGTGTGGACCACTCACGGCGATCTCGCGTTGCCGCTGCTGACGTCCGAGCGCGAACTCGCGAAAGGAGATGTGCTGTGGACCGACATCAGCATCACCTACGCCGGGTACTGTTCGGACTTCGGTCGCACCTGGCTGGTCGGCGAAAAGCCCAACGCCCGTCAGCAGGAACAGTTTCACAAGTGGCGGGCGATCCGGGATGCGGTGCTCAGCGTGACGAAAGCCGGTGTCACGTCGGGTGATCTCGCGCGGGCGGCGATCGCCGCGAACGGTGGCTCAAAGCCGTGGCTGCCGCATTTTTACCTGGCCCACGGCATCGGCACCTATCCGGCCGAAACACCTATGATCGGAACGGATTTGGGGGATGAGTTCGACGACAACTTCGTCTTCCCGTCCGGCATGGTGCTGGTGCTGGAGCCGGTGGTGTGGGAGGACGGCACCGGCGGCTACCGAAGCGAGGAGATCGTGGTGATCACCGAGGACGGCTGGCTAGCGTTGACCGACTATCCGTATTCGCCTTATGGCGACTGAGATTCAGCCCGACGACCGCGCGCTGCGTTACGCGCGGCGAGAGCGGGCACTGGCCCAGATGGCGGCGCACGACCTCGACATCCTCGTCCTGGGTCGCCAGGCCAACGTGCGATACGTCAGCGGCGCACCGCAACTGTGGATCGCCGGTACGCGACCGTTCGGCCCGATCTGTGTCGTGGTGCGCGCCACCGGCGAGATCCACCTCAATAGCACCGCCGACGAGGGCATCCCGGAGGAGATCGACCACGATCACCTGTACGGCCTGGCGTGGAATCCCATGACGCTCATCGCCGTGCTGCAAAACATCGACGGCGCATCGACCGCCCGTCGAGTCGGAGTCGACGCGCTTTCACCCACTTTCGCCGAGCTGCTGCCCGTCGCGTTTCCGAATGCGCAACTCGTCGACGGCGAATCGGCGATGCAGGCGGCGCGGCGGATCAAGACGCCCGAGGAGCTGGCGGCGATGGGCACTGCACTGCGAGTCGCCGAAAACGGCATCGCCGCAGCGGTGGCCGAGTTGCAGCCCGGCACGACGGTGAAAACGTTGGCGGGTGCGGTGCTGGAGGCGATGGCCGCCGGCGGGGTGAGCACGCCGGCCACCCAGGACGCCGCGTGGGTGACGTCGCGAGATGACCCGGGCCGACGCGGCGGCGAGGGCCGCGTGCGAGCGGGTGATTTGGTGGTGTTCGCCGCCGGCGCGCTGGCGGACGGCTATGTCGGCGAGGCGGCCCGGACCTGGCCGGTGGGAGGCGCCGACAACCCCGCGATCCGGGAGCTGTATCAGCGCTGTAATGGGTTGTGCGACGAGCTTGTTGCAGCCTGCCGGCCCGGTGCTGCGGTGGGTGATCTGTTGGCCGCCTATGACGCTGCCGGGGAACCGGTACCGCCGATGCCGGTGGCCTATGGGCTGGGGCTGGGTTTCGATCCGCCCGTGGTTACGCCAGTGTTGTCGCGCAGCGCGGGGCAGGAACGCCTTGACGCCGGAATGGTGCTGGCCCTCACCGGTTATGTCTGGCAGGAGGGTGTCGGGGCGGTGCTCACCCGCGACGCCGTTCACATCACTGACGACGGCCCGACGGTGCTGACCTCGAGTCCCTCGTGGAAGCCGTCGGCTACCACGTCTGTTCGGCCGCCCGGACCAGCATCTGGTTGACCGCGACTCGACAGTCGCGGGTGACCATGTAGATGACTGCGTCGGCGATGTCCTCGGGTTGCAGTTTGACCATGTTCGCGGTCCGCCGGTTGAAGTCCTCTTGCGCACGCGGGGACAGATGCTCGCTGATCTCGGTGTCGACAGTGCCGGGACCGATAACCCCGACCCGCACGCGGTGCCCGACCAGCTCTTGACGAATGCCTTCGCTGAATGCGTTGAGCCCGAATTTGGTGAGCGAGTAGACGGCGGTGCCGGGTCTGGCCACCCACCCCGCGGTCGAGCTGATCATGACCAAGTCGGCGACTCCGCGCGGCGAATTCCCGGCCGCCTCGATCAGATGCGGTAAAGCGGCGCGCGTGACGTACAAGACGCCTCGGATGTTGACGGCGACGAGGTCGTCCCAATCTCGCAGCGGCGCATCGGCGGCGGCGCCCATCCGCATCAGCCCCGCGTTGTTCACCACGGTGTCGAGCCGCCCGAACTCGGCGACAGCGCGGCTTACCGCGGCGGCAACCTGGTCGGCGTCGGTGACGTCGGCAGGCAGCGCCAGCGCTGTACCGCCGCGCGCTTCGACGGCGGCTTGTAGCTCACGCAGGCGATCGGCCCGCCGCGCCAACACCGCCACGGCCGCGCCGTGGGCGGCCAGCGCCTGCGCGGTGGCCGTGCCGATACCACTGCTGGCCCCGGTCACCAGCGCAGCCGTGCCGGCAAGTACCGTGCTCATGTCGGCTGCACCGATCGGCCGGATCCGGCTGTAGCCGAAAGGATTTCGTTCAGCACGTAGTCGTTGTGCTCACCCAGATCCGGGGCGCCGCGGATGATCTGCGCCGACGCGCGAGCCGTCCGCCACGGCGGGCCGAGTACGGGCCGTTGTCCTTCGCGGTGATCGCTGACGAACCGGTAGAACTCGCGCTCCCACAGCAGCGGGTCGCTGATCACGTCGATCGCTGTCGCGCTTTTGCTCGCCGCGACGCCACCGCAGCGCAGCCGTTGCGTGAGCTGCTCGGCGCCGTGCCCTGCGGTGAGCCGGCCGATGTCGTCATCCAGCGCATCCTCGTTGCGCTGCCGGTCGGCCGTCGTCAGGTAACGACCGTCGTCGGCGAGCCCGGGAGCGTCGAGCAGGTCGCACAACCGCCGCCATTCCGCATCGTCGGCGACCGCGATGCTGATCCAGTCGTCACCGGAGCATGGGTAGCAGCCGTGGGGCGCCATGTTCGGATGGCGGTTGCCGTCCGGCTCGAGTTCTCGTCCGGTCACGCTGTATTCGAGCAGACGGTCGCCGATCATCGACGACAGCACGTCAACGGCTGACACGTCGACGAATTGACCCTCGCCGGTCAGGTCGCGATGCAGCAGTGCCACCACGGCCGCGAATGCGGCGGCCGCACCGACCGTCGAGTCGCCGTAACGCATGCTCGCACCCAGCGGGGGGCCGCCACGGTAGCCCACCAGAGACGCGAGCCCGGCTAGCGCGGCGAAGCACGGTGCGTAACCGGTCTGGTAGCCCAGTGGGCCGTCATTGCCCCACATTTTGATCGACACCGAGATGATGTCGGGTTTGACGGCGGCGAGCTGGTCGTAGCCCAGGCCCAGGCGCTCCATTGCTTGGGGTCGCAGGTTGTTGACGACGATGTCGCTGCGCGCGATCAGTTCACGCAAACTCCTCAGCCCCGCTTGGGATTTCAGGCCGAGGTCCACACTGAGGATCTCGGGGTTGAGGCTCAGGAAATACGGGGCGTGGTTGATGTCGGTGCCGCCGTAGGCGCGCATCTCCTCGGGGCTGGCAGCGGTTTCGACTTTGATCACCTCGGCACCGAGGAACGCCAGCAACTTACCGGCGTACGGACCCGCCCACACTTTGGTGAGCTCGACGACCCGGATGCCGTCCAGCGGGCCGCCGCGCGACCTGGTCGGCGGTTGCACCGGCTCGAACCTCACCTGCGGCGGCTGCCGGGGTGTGTCGAGGCTCCCCAGGACGGTGGACGTGTGCTGCCCCAGAGACGGTGCGGCAGAAGCAATCTGCGCTGGTGACGTGCTCAGCCGGTATCCCACGGTGGGGTAGCGCGCCGTGCCGAGCACCGGGTGCGTCACCTCGGTGAAGAAGCCGCGGTGGCGGTACTGCGGCGAGCGCAGCAGATCTGCGGCGCCGTTGACCGGTACCAGCGGCACTCCCAGCCTCTGCGCCTCGTCGGCGGTGGCTTCTCTCGGCAAATCGCGTACCCATGCCGCGAATCCACGCTGGAACGCCGCCACCCTGTCCGCGGTGACCGAAAACTCCAGCCAGTCGTCGGCGAAGTCGTCCAGCCAGCGCGGATGGCCCATGAGTTTCTTGACGGCGGCCCAGTGGGCGCGGCTGGTCATGTACAGGTAGACGAACCCGTCGGCGCAGGCGAAAAACGATGCCGGGCCTTGCTGGTCGTAATCGTCGCGGGTGTTCTGCGGCGTGATCTCGCCGGTGATGAACCGGCCGAGGATGCAGTCGGCGCGCGACGCCAGCACCGCCTGTGCTGAGACGTCGATGAACTCGCCCTGCGCGGTGTGTAGACGCCGAAACAGCGCCGCCGCCACGCAAAGCGCAGCGTCGAGGCCAGCCTCATAGTCGGGTAGAAAGCGGCCGGGACCCTTCAGCGGGGGTTTGGCCGGGTCGGCATGGCTGGGGGTGTGGTATCCCCAGCCGCTGCTGTGAAAGACGTTGAGGCTCTTGGCGTTGTGAAACTCCGGCGGTGCGCCCTGCCCGTAGGGCGTGATCGAGCAGAACACCACCGCAGGGTGCCGGCGCGCAAGTTCCGTCAAAACCGAGGCCGAGGCGTGGTCGTCGATCACCGCATCCGCCCCTGCCACGAGCGTCCCAAGGGCCTCAACATCCGAAGTGGCGTCAAGCTCGACAGAACGCTTGTTGGTGTTGAGGTACGCGAACAGCACGCTGCGCTCGCACCGCTCGCCGTTCCCCACCAGTGGGGCCATGCCCCGGGTGGGGCTGCCACGCCCCGGGCGCTCGATCTTGATCACGTCGGCGCCGAAGTCGGCGAGTAGCTTGCCGCAGTATTCGCCGGCCACCGATTCGGCCAGCTCGACGATTCTGATCCCGGTCAGTGCCGACATCGATCCGCGGTCAGGGCTTGGCGCGTCCCGAGCGGCTGAGCCGCCACTCGGGCGGGAAGTTCGTATCGTTGTCCTTCACAACGTTGTTCAGGCCCTTGCCGAACGTGCCTTCGGTCAGGTCGACCTCGTTGTCGCGGTCGTTTTGGATCATCGGCAGCATGCCTTCAACCAGACCGGTGAGCAGGCTGCCGAAGTACTCGCCCTTGTGCTGCTTGTAGAGCTCCAGGAATGTCTTCTGCACCGCGACGGTGTCGGTGGGCCGGGACCGCGAACACGCCATCGCGTATTTCAGGGTCTCCTCCTCGAGCTTCTCGCGTGGGACGACACTGTTGACGAAGCCGCACTCGTACATCTCCTTGGCCGTGAAAGGCCGCCCGGTGAAGAGCATTTCGGAGAACTTGCGCAAGC
This sequence comes from Mycobacterium noviomagense, assembly GCF_010731635.1. Classification (NCBI taxonomy): domain Bacteria; kingdom Bacillati; phylum Actinomycetota; class Actinomycetes; order Mycobacteriales; family Mycobacteriaceae; genus Mycobacterium; species Mycobacterium noviomagense. Next base: position 4,746,914 of record NZ_AP022583.1, on the reverse strand, counting down.
CCATGGTCTCCGCCCACCACCACAGCCGGGGGCCCCAACCCACGTAGCGGAAGGCGGGGTGGCCGAACAGGGCATCGTCGGAGGAGACGACGAGGTCGGCGTCGCCGGCCTGGTAGAAGTGCCAGCCGTAGCAGTAGCCTTTGGCCTCGATAATGCTGATTTTGCGCAGTTCTTGAAGTGGCCGGTTGCCGGCGCGGGCCTTCGCATAGAAGTCGGTGACCGTCGACAGGTAACGGTATGAGCCGCCCGGCGGGTACTTGACGTCGTCGTCGTTGATGGCGAGCTCATGCAGCAGCGGCATGCCGGGGTTTTCCAGCATGCCGCGTTGTTCGGGCAGATCGCCCCCGCTTCCGAAATCCTCGCCCTCGCCGCGGATCACGACAACCTTGACCTCGTCGTCGACGTTGCATTTATGGATCAGGTCCGCATAGTTCTGCCGCATACCTAAGGTGGTGGCGTTCTGCGCGTCCGGACGGTCGAAAGTGATATACGCGATCCGGTTCTTGACGTCCTTTTCGAACTTGATGAACGGCTCGGCGTCTTTCTTCATTTGGACGTAGTCGTATTCAGGCATCGGTGATCTCCCGTCTGTGTTTGTTGTCTATTTGAGTAAGCTTCGGTTCTCATGCCACTACAGCTGGCATCGACTCCCAACCCCGCACTGTCGACGTCGGGCTCAGGTGCGCGTTGGTCAGATCGACCTCCCAGTCGGGGAAGCGTGTGAGGATCTCTTCCAGGGCAATTCGGCCTTCGAGGCGCGCGAGTGCCGCACCGAGGCAGAAGTGCGCGCCCACGCTGAAGGCCAGATGCGGGCGCGGCTGGCGGTGGATGTCGAATTGCTCTGCAGAAGGGCCGAATTGGCGGTGGTCGCGGCAGGCTGCCCCGATGAGCATCATCATCGCGCTGCCTTGCGGCACTGTGTGGTCATAGAAGGCGATGTCGCGTGTCACGTACCGGGCGGTGTGCGGTGCGGGCGGCTCGTAGCGCAGCAGCTCTTCGACGGCTTGGGGGATGAGCGCGGGATTCTCGGTTAATTCGCGTCGCTGGTCGGGGTACTCGGCGAGAACCTTTCCCGCCCAACCGATCAGCCGAGTAGTGGTCTCGTTACCGGCGCCGGCAACGACGTTGAGGTACACGAGCAGTTCCTCCCGGGTCAGCCGCCGCGTCGTACCGGTCTCGTCGACGAACTCGACGTTGAGCAGTTCGGTCATGATGTCGTCAGAAGGGTGCTCTGCTCGCCAATCGACGTACGCGGCAAAGATTTTCCCGGTGGCCAAGCCGCGTTCGGCTGCGTTCATCGGCTTGCCCGCTTCGGTGCGTAACTGGGCGTTGCTGTGGTCGCGGATGAATTCCTGGTCGTCCTCCGGGATGCCGAGCAGCATGCTGATGACCTTCATCGGCATCTGCGCGCCGAGATCGGCGACGAAGTCGAAGCGTCCCGTCCCGATCAGCGGGTCCAGCGCTTGAGCACAGAATTCGCGGATCTTGGGTTCGAGCGCTTCGACTTTGCGTGGGGTGAACATGCGCGCCAGTAGCTTGCGGTGCACGTCGTGGACCGGCGGGTCCTCCATGATCAACATGCCCGGCGGGACTTGTAGGTTCGCCTTGATCAGCTCCAGGATGATGCCGCGAGCCGAGCTGAACGTCGCGTGGTCGACCAGGGCCTTGTTGACATCGGCGAATCTGCTCAGCGCATAGAAGTCGTAGTCGGCGTTGTAGTACAGCGGCGCCTCGTCGCGCAGCCGCCGGAATGTCGGGTAGGGATCGGCGTTGAGTGCCACGTCGTACGGGTCGTAGTAGACGTCGCTGCCGAGCTCGACCGTCACGAACTCCCTCCCGCATCCGGGCCCCGAGGTGTACTCCGCCAGTCTGTCAGCGTCTGACGGAATTCGGGCAGTTTGTACTCTGCGCTTAAAGAATCTGGTTCTCCTAACGCGCCGTGGCGCGCGGAGTGAAGGTGACCGGCAGCCTGCCCAGCCCGGTCATGCTCGGGTTGCCCAGGTACTCGTAGACCCCGTCGACCTCGACCCGGTAGTCGGGGATCCGGTCGAGCACCGCCTTGACCATCACTTCGAACATGACACGCGCCAGATGAGATCCGATGCATCGATGCGGGCCGAGCCCGAATGCCACGTGGCGGTTGGGCGAACGATCCAACACGATGTCCTCGGGGCGCTCGAACTCGTGCTCGTCGTGGTTGGCGCCCAGCCAGCTGATGACGACCCGGTCGTTGCGGCGAAGCTGTTGGCCCGCGAGCGCCACGTCGCGGGTCACCGTGCGGCTCAGTTGCTGATTGACCGAGAAGTAGCGCAGAAACTCGTCTGTGGCGGTGCGGTAGAGCCCCGGGTTGTCGATCAGTTGTTGCCGCAGATCCGGGTGGGTGCCGAGGTGCAGCAGGCTCAGCGCGGTCAGCGACGTCGTGGTGTCGACTCCGCCGCCGATGAGATTCCACAGGATATCGAGAACCTGCGCGTCGTCGAGACGGTTGCCGTCGAATTCGAATCGAACGAGGAAGCTGGTCAGATCGTCGCGCGGCTCGGCTCGCCGGGTCGCTGCGAACTCCAGCAGCCCGTCCATCATTGCCGGGACTTCGGCGACCGCTTTGGCGTACTCGTCGCTGTCTTGGGGAGCCGCCATCACCGAGTGAAAGAGGTTGGCATACAGCTGCCAGTTGTCGTGGGGCAGGCCCATCAGCCTCATGGTCAAGATGGCTGGAACCGGGCTCGCGTAGTCAAGCACGAGGTCCATGTGTCCGTCGCCGATCCGTTGATCGAGGAACCCGTGCGCCGACTGCTCCATGAACGGCCGCATCTTGTCGACGGCTCCCGGGGAGAAGAACGGGGCAAGTGCTCGCCGTAGCGCCTGGTGATAGGGGCCGTCGACTTCGCCGATGCCCAGGGCCCGTTGACCTTCGGGACGTGGCACGCCCATTTCGCCTTGGTAGTCGATACCGTCGGCGGCGTTCGGCTCGTATTTGTGGGCGAACGTGTCGCCGTCTCGGGCGATGTGCGCCACCGCGTCGTAGCTGGTGACGAACCAGAATCCGCCATAGTTCTTGTTCCAGGCCACAGGGCAGCGGCGGCGTAGTTCGGCGTTGATCGTCAGCTCGTTGAGGTTGAACTCGTCGGAGTGATGATCGAAATCGACAACCACACCGGGGTCGACGTCGGTTCGCTCAGAACCTGTGGTCATCGAAAAGCCCTTCAGCGCAGGGAAACCGACGAAATCCCGCCCGGTATGCTGCTTCGCCGCTAACCTCGAAGTCTATTACGCTATCTTTGCGATTTTGCGGTTTCCGTGGGCCGATAGCAGCCGGTCGGGCCGTCAGCACGCAAGTCGGTAACGAAAGGCCGGAATGACCAGTCACCGAACGGTTTTCAATCACGTCGGATTGTGTGTGGCGGACCGCGAGCGCTCGCGCCGTTTCTACGAGGGTCTGTTCGGCTTTCAGTTCTGGTGGGAAGTCGACCCGCCCGACGACGCCACCGGCCGGTTGCTGCAGGTGGACAAGCCGCTTTCAGTGCATGCGACCTACCTGGTTCGCGACGGCTTTGTGCTCGAACTCATCGACTATTCGCAACGCCAGGTGCACGCTGGGCCGCAGCGCGTGATGGACGAAGTGGGGTTGACCCATATCTCGCTGTCGGTGTCCGATCTCGCCGCCGTGCTGCAGTTGGTCGACGAGTTCGGGGGATCGGTGATCGACGAGACGGTGTCCGAGCAATCGGCGATGATCCGTGACCCGGATGGCCAACTGATCGAACTGCTCCCGGACTCGTGGCTGGCGGTGCTGCCGCCGCGTCCTTAGCGCGGTTGTTGCCGCAACGCCACGACCTTGTTGTTGTGGCCTGCGACGTAGACGGTGCCCATGTTGTCGACCGCCAGGCCCCACGGATAGTCCAAGCCGACAAAGGGCAGTTTGACTTGCGCGGTCGAACCGACGGGAATCTTGAGCGCACGATTGTTGGCGCTGTCGGTGACGTACACGGCGCCCTGGCCGTCCACCGTCACACCGCCGGGTTCGCTGAGGCCGTCGAACGGCACCACGGATTGGATGCTCGAGCCTTGAGGCAGCGCCAGGACGCGATTGTTGCCACCGTCGGCGACGTAGATGGTTCCGCTGCTGTTGACCACCACACCGGTCGGATTGCTCAAGCCAGCGAAAGGCAGCTGGCTTTGCCTGTTAGAGCCGGAGGGAAGCGCCACGACCCGATTCTTCGCGGTGTCGGTGACGTAGACCGTTCGGCTGCTGTCCACCGTGACACCCGTCGGGTTGCCGAGATCGCTGAAGGGCAGTTCGATTTGCTTTGTGGATCCGGCCGGAAGCACCACCACTCTCTTGTTGCCGGAGTCGGTGACGTAGACGGTGCCGCTGTTGTCGGCCGTCACTCCGGTCGGATTTTTCAGCCCGTCGAAAGGCAGGACCGCAGGGCTGGTCGAGCCGGCGGGCAACGACAGGATCCGATCGTTGAGGGTGTCGGCAACATAGACCGTGCCGCCGTTGTCCACCGTCACACCGTCGGGGTTACTCAGACCGGTGAAAGGCAGTGTGGTCTGGTTGGATTGGGCGGATTCTTCGCTGGCATGGCGCATTGTGGCCACGCCGACGCCCACAGTCACAGCGACGATGAGCAGGGTGGCGGCCGAGATCGCGACGGTCTTGCGGCGCCACCACGGCTGCGACGGTGATGGCGGCTTTCCGGGCGGGCGTCGAGCCGGGGGTTTTTTGGCTGGAACCGGGATCGGTTTGGGCCGCTGTGGCGGTGGCGGTTGGTCGGATCGTGGGGCCTGCGTGCGAAGCGGCCCGTGCTGGTAACTGCTCGGCGTGGCGAGCGCGTCGCGGGCGGCGCGCGCCAACTCGACAGCGCTGGGGTAGCGCTCGGCCGGATTTTTGGCCATGCCTTTGGCGATGACCATGTCGAAGCCGGTGGGCAGCGCCGGAGCGGTGATCGACGGCCGCGGCGGTGGGTTCATCAGATGGCCGGTGAGCTGTTGCTCCATGCTGTCCCCGGGGAACGGATACTGGCCGGTCAAGCACTGGTACAGCACGCAGGCCAGCGCGTAGATGTCTGAGCGGGCATCGACTTGCCCCGTGCTGAACCTTTCCGGGGCCATGTAGTGGAAGGTGCCGATCACGCCGCCGGCCGTTGTCAGCGCCATTTCGCCGGCGGCGCGCGCGATTCCGAAGTCGATCAGATACGCGAAGTCATCTTCGTCGAGCAAAACGTTGGAAGGCTTGACATCCCGGTGTACCAGCCCCACCCGGTGTGCGGCATGCAACGCCTTGGCCACCTGTTCGATGATGTGCACCGCCCGAGCCGGCTGCAGCGGGCCGGCCTCGAGCACGCTCTGCGGGTCGCGACCCTCGATCAGCCGCATGTCGACGAACAAGTGCCCTTGTATTTCGCCGTGGGTGTGGATCGGTATGACGTGCGGGCTGCTGAGCCGCGTGGCCGCGTGGGCTTCGCGGCGGAACCGCTGTTGGAAAATCTCGTCTTGGGAGATTTCCGGAGGAAGGATCTTGATCGCGACCACCCGGTCGATCACGGTGTCGTATGCGCGCCATACTTCGCCCATGCCGCCGCGGCCGAGCAACTCGATCAGCCGGTACTTTCCGAACGAAGTTCCCTGCAACGAGCCCTCCCACAGCGACCTGCCAGCAACTTGGCAGCAGCAGCACCCTAACCCGCGACGTTTCACCGTCGCAGGCATTTGAATGCCCAACGGCATCAGCGACGCGCCGACCCCGCTAACTGTCGGCCATCGGCAGCCTGCAGCAGACAGATCACCGTGCTGGGGGCGGGATTGGCGGCCGTTCGGTCCTGGTTCGAATCGATGAGGTACGTCATGGTGAATGGGCTGTCGGTGATCGATTGCCCGGTATATCCGGAAAATCCCGCCGTGCACTGTTGATTGGCGACGTTGGCGAAGCCCGGATCGTCGGCCATCGGTTCGCGAAGGTAAACCTCGGCGTGATGCGGGGTAGCACAGTCGACGATCGTCACGGTCAACACGTCTGGATCAGTCGGGGCAGGGTCGGCAAGGCAATCGCCGACCTTCAGGTCAATCCACTTCGCCCGGCGCGGTTCTCGGGTAGCGGATGGGTTGGCTGTCGTCGCGGTGGTTGTCGAGGTTCGGCTCGACGGACGCTGGGCGGCGTCGGGCGGGTGCGTTGCGCATGCCGGCAGCAATCCAACTGCGGTCAGCGACGCCCACACCATGATGTGACGGCATCGAATCCGCATCGCGTCCTCCGGTCGCTTAGCGGGCCGGTGTAAGCAAACCGCTGCGGCAGGGGACGATTCGCCGGACTGAAGCGGTTGCGCCCGTTTAGGCAGCAGGCGCCTGGTCGCCTTCGGCTGGCGGAGGCGGTGCGGGGGCTGGTTCAGCCGGTGGTTGCGGTTGCGTGCCGAACGACTGTGGCGGCGCGCTGTTGGCCGGACCTGCGCCCAAGCGACTGGCGGCAAAAGCAGCGCCCTTGTCAACCACGCTGGCGTCGTCGGCGTAGGTGTCGTGCGCGGCGAAGTTCAGCCCGTCGGAGCAAACCGGGTCCTCGGGAGCGCACACCTTGATGGTCTTGGCCTGGTATGCCGGGCCGATCACGACCGGCGGCTGCCCCAGGAAGTTCATGGCCCGCACATTCGGCATTCCGAAGAGCACGACGGCGGCGACGTGGTCAGCGATGTCGGGTGACAGCGGTTTCGGTACGGTCGTCGGATCGACGCCTTCCGGCACTGCAGCGGAGGTGACGAAGCCCATCACCGCCGCGCCTTGGGAATAACCGCCCAGCACCATCTTCGTCTGCGGGCAGCTCCCTGCTGTGGAAACCACGTGGGCGCCCGCGTCGCGAATACCGTCGAGTCCTGACGTGGCCCAGTCGTCGCTGGCGGGGTAGTTGACCGGGTACACATCCACCGACCTTCCGCCCACGCGCGAGCGCAGGGAGTCGACGAACGCCTGTCCCGTGGGCCCGACGCCGGGCGGCTCACCGGTGCCGCGGGCGAACACTACTTGGACGTCGGGGCAGGATGCCGCGGACGCGGATGGAACCAAAGTGTCCGGCACTGCCCAAATCGATAGCACGACAACAACAAGCAATCTGGCGGCGAGACGTAGGTTCACGGTCTCAAGGCTGACATATCCCGCGGCGACTGGGGAGTCGTATTCGCCACATGTCGCCCGATTTCGGTGGGCAGACGGCCGCGAGATGCCCGCCGGTTGCCTGGGCAGCAGATCAGCACTGCGAATGCGCTTGTCGGACAGGACCACCGGTATCGGTTCACCGCGATTTGAAACCACGACACCTCGTCCACGCCGGCGAACCGGCGAGCTGCATTTCGACGACGTCGCAGGCCATGGCTTAAAAGCCACGCGTTTGCTGGCATTGACGCTCCGTGTGGTCGTCGCAGATCGTTGTCGGCCGCCGTCATGCTCGATGCCGAACGCGTGGACCGGCTTTCGTGTACCGGGACAGTGGGCGCCCTCGGCGGTCGCCCGTTGCCAAGGGGTTACGGAATAGGAAAGAAGCTGCGCCGCTAACTCTTCAGGTTGGTTTCAGATTCGCTTCCTACGTTCGGGGCCGCAAAGAGCCGCAGATATGGAGGGCGCGATGGCCGACGAGCAACGACTAGAAGGCACACCTGACTCGACCGGCGAACACCCGCGCCGCGTTGTTGAGTCTCGACCGACAGCTCCTGCCGATCAGACCGTGACCTTGCCGCCGGCGCCTACACCATCGATCGTGCGACGCCATCCCGTCGGCGTGGCAGTTGGCACGGGCGTGGCCGGGCTGATCGCCGGGGCGATCTTGACCGCCACCTTGCTTCCTGTGTGGTGGATGCTGTTTGCCGGCCCGCCGCCGCCCGCTCCGTTCGACATGGCACCACCGCCGCCGCCCGGATGGGTGATGCCGCCGGGCGCGTGGGGCGCCCCGCCGCCACCGCCCGGACCGGCTTTCGCGCCACCGCCGGGGAATTGGCCGTTGCCGCGACCCGGCGCCGCGGCGCCCGCACCACCGCCGGAGGCACCCCAGCCCGCGCCGGCTACCTCGCCGGCGTCCCCGCAGCGGTGATCCCATCCGCAGCGGAGAGGACGATCACATCACTTCTGGCCGGGCCCACCAGCGCGCTTCGCGCCGAGGCCCGGCACGGCCACCGCCGCTCGCGGTATCCGTGTCGTGCCGCCGGTAACCAAACCGACTACCACGCAGGAGAAAGGCGTCAAGTATGAAAATCAAACAGGCAATAGCGGGTTCATTGCTCGCGGGTGCCCTTGGCATGGCCGCAGCGGGCTTCGGTGTCGCTGTGGCGAATGCGGACCCACCTCCGCCGCCGCCGGGGCCGGGTCAGCCCGGGCCGCCGCCGCCCGGGCCGGGTGGTCTATTTGCGCCGCCACCGCCACCGCCGGCGCCCCCACCGCCGGCACCGGGTGGTCCGTTCGGGCCGCCGCCACCGCCGGCGCCGCCACCGCCTGCACCGCCGCCGCCTGCACCGCCACCGCCGCCCGGGTTTTGATGACCGTGGTGCGGTAAGCCCACCGCTGTCAGTCGGCCATCGTCGACGTCATTGCGCGCAACAGCAAGCCACTTCAGCTCGGCGGTGTCCAGGCGACGGGCAGCGTCTTGATGCCGTGGATGAACGGCGAGAGCAGACGCGCCGGTTCCTCGGTCGCGACGATGTCCGGTATCTCGCGGTGCAGCTCGTCGAACATGACGCTGATTTCGCGGCGCGCCAGGTTGGCGCCCAGGCAGAAATGTGCACCGCCACCGCCGAAGCCGACGTGCGGGTTCGGGTCGCGCGTCACGTCGAAGGTCCACGGGTCGGCGAACTTCGACTCGTCGCGGTTGGCCGAGCAGTACCACAGCGTGACTTTGTCGCCGGCCGCCATCGGCACACCGCGCAATTCGATGTTGTGAGTCAGCGTGCGCCGCATGTAGATCACCGGCGAGGCCCATCGAACGATCTCCTCGACCGCCGAATGCGTCAAACCGTCGAAGTCGGCCCACCACTTCGCCTTTTCTTCGGGATAGCGGGTCAGCGCCAGCACCCCGTGGCTGATCGCGTTGCGGGTCGTCTCGTTGCCGGCCACCGTCAGCAGGATAAAGAACGACGCGATCTCGGCCGACGTCAACCGCTCGCCGTCGACCTCGGCCTGCACCAGGCTCGTTGTCAGGTCGTCGCGCGGGTTGACTCGGCGGTCTTCGGCGAGCGCGGTGGCGTACGCGCCGATCTCCAACGACACCGTGGTGAACTCTTCGAAATCGGTTGCCAGATCCGGGTCGCCGAAACCGAGAATCACGTTGGTCCAGTGGAAGATTCGCTGATGGTCCTCCTCGGGGATGCCCATCATGTCGCAGATCACCTGCAACGGCAGCGGCCCGGCCAGCTCACCGACCACCTCGCCTTTGCCGTCGGGGTGGTTGGCGATCAGCGACTCGACGAGTCGGTGCGCCCGCTCGCGTACCGATGCTTCGGTGCGCGCCACCACTTTGGGCGTGAAGGCTCTGCTGACAATCGAGCGCAGCCGCTGGTGCCGCGGGTCGTCCAGCGCGATCATCGAGCCGAAGAATTCGGCGACTTCCGGCGGCTGGTCGTTGATCGTGATGTTGGGATACGAGCTGAAAGTCTCCGGATGCCGGCTGGCATAGAACACGTCGTCGAACTTGGTCAGCGCCCAATGCCCGGCGCCTTCTTCGAATCCGGGCTGGACCGGTTCGCCCCAAAACGAGATCGGCGCCTCACGTCGCAGCGTGGCGAACGCTCCGTCGCGAACGTCGTCGTCATACGCCCAGAATTCCCATGAGCTCAGGTCGATGTCGGCGAGCGGCACCTCAGGCGGCGCCGTGCCGTTGATTCGAGTCGCAATACCGATGGCGACTGCCCTCCGTCGATGAGGAAATTACTGTCGCGAGCCTAACCGCCATTGTCGGATGTCGGAGGCGAAGGCAGTCGACCGTTCAGTCGAAGTCCGGTCCGATGGAGCGGTCCAGCGGCTCGCCGGGCCGGTGGTTGGGCTCGGCTGCGATGCGGGTCCAGACAGCAGGAGGATAGTAGTCGGACCAGCGGCCCGGTTCGGCGTAGTGAACACCGAGGACGCCCCCGCTGAGGAACTCGTATACGTCGCTGTCGCCACGGTCCGCGGGGTCGTCGTCGCGAAGCCACACTTTGAAAGCCATATCCGCGAGTATGGCCTGGCGGCGCGCCCGCGCCTAGCAGAGGAGGCTAGTGCGAACAGGCGGCTCTGGCCGGCGCGCCCGTGGCTGTCATGGTGCTCACCACTGTGCCGTTGATCGAGATGGTGCAGGTCATCGACCCAGGGCCTTGTGCGCTGAGTACATACACTCGACCGATCGGTGCGCGGAACTGCTTCGTCCAGGGCAAGGGCACATTCGGTTCGTACTGCTGGTGGGACTCGATCGCGTAGGTGACGTATTCGGCCGCACCCGGGCTGCCGCTGACTTGGTAGCGGATCGTTTCGTCGCTCGGTGGGGAAAGCGGGCGATCCGCTGCGGCACCGCCGGCAGTGCCTCCGCCGACGGCCGCGACGGCTGAGAACGCGACGGCTATCCCGAACACGATGGAGGCCCCAGTGCGACGCTTGCTCCACGGCCCCTGTGGTGACGGTGGACTGGTCATAGTGGTGTTACATCGTGGCACGAGGCGCCGCCGTATCTGCGTGTTTTCGCAAAGTAAGCTCGCATGGCCGTCCCGGCCGAGGAGACGACGGCAAGCTGAATGTTCGCGAAACCGGCAATGATCTATCGATGAACGTCACCGCCGCAGTGACCTGCGGTTGAACCGACGCCGCCCAAGGGCCGTAGACGGTACTGGGCGAGCGAGAATCGACCGATCACCGGGGTGCGCGCGGATCGAAACACCGCCGCCTTGGACAGCTCGGCGCCGTCGCCGTTGCCGTCGAAGTAGCCGGCAACCGCGAGGCCCTTGGCGTGATTCTTGCGGAAGCCAGATTGCCGGCCGAATACCTTGGCAAAACCGTCGATGAGCACTTGCGGCGTCAACCGCGCGGGCCCTTGGTCCGCATTGGCAACCGGCTGACTTATCGGACCCCGGCCCTGCCGAGCACCGTGGGGCCGCTGGAACGCAGGCTTGTCGTCGTGTCCGACGTCTCGCTGTACGCGTTGCTGGCGATCCAGCCGCTCATCGGGTGGGCCATGCTGTCGGCCGGCGGCGGCCCGGTCGTCGTGCTCGGATCGGTGCGCCTTCCGCGCATCGCGCCGTTTGACGCCCACTTGTTTTGGCTACTGCGGCAGGGCCATTCGATTGTCGCCTATGCCCTCTTGGTGGTGATCGCCGCGCACGTTTCGGCGATCATGCTGCATACGGTGACGCTGCGCGACGGGATGCTGTCCCGGATGACGTTCGCGCTGACTCCGGCCCGTCGCCGGGGCCGCCCGCTTAGGGTGATCGGGGTGGCGAGACGGAAGGCGGCTGATGTCCAAACGCGTCGTGGTGTGGGGTACCGGCTTCGTCGGCAAGCTGGTGATCGCCGAGATCGTCAAGCACCCGCTGTTCGAGCTGGTGGGGGTCGGCGTCAGCAACCCCGCCAAGGTGGGCCGCGATGTCGGCGAGATCTGCGGCCTGCCTGAACCCGTCGGCATCACCGCCACCGACGACGTCGACGCGCTGATCGCGCTCAAGCCCGACGCGCTGGTGCACTACGGTCCCACGGCAGCGCATGCCCAGGACAACATCGCGCTGATGACCCGGTTCCTGCGGGCCGGAATCGACGTGTGCTCCACCGCGATGACGCCCTGGGTGTGGCCGACCATGCACCTGAACCCGCCCAGCTGGATTCAGCCGATCACGGAGGCCTGCGAGCTGGGGGAGTCGTCGTGTTTCACCACCGGGATCGACCCCGGTTTCGCCAATGACCTGTTGCCGATGACGCTGATGGGGGTGTGCTCAGAAGTGCGCAAGGTCAAAGCCTCCGAGCTGCTCGACTACACCAACTACACCGGCGACTACGAAAACGAGATGGGCATCGGCCGCGAACCCGAATTCCAGCCGGTGCTGCAAAACCCCGACGTGCTGGTCTTCGCCTGGGGCGCCACGGTCCCGATGATCGCCCACGCCGCCGGCATCATGCTCGACGAGATCACCACCACCTGGGACAAGTGGGTGACTCCCACCGAGCGCAAGACGGCGAAGGGCGTCATCAAAGCCGGACAAGTCGCGGCGGTCCGGTTCACCATCAACGGCGTCTACCAGGGCAAAACCCGCATCCAGCTTGAACACGTCAACCGCATCGGTCACGACGCCGCGCCCGACTGGCCCAAAGGAACCCAGGACGACGTCTACCGCGTGGACATCGACGGAACGCCAAGCGTCTCCCAGGAGACCGCGTTTCGGTTCACCGACGGATCCGGGCGTGACGCCGCCACAGCCGGATGCCTGGCCACGGGAATGCGTGCACTCAACGCTGTCCCGGCGGTCAACGACTTGTCTCCCGGTTGGGTCACCGCGCTGGACCTTCCGCTGATCGCCGGGGCCGGCACCATTCGCTGACGCGCCCGTGCAGTGCCCAGCAGCGCTGCCTATAAATTGGTGGCCGGTGTGCGGCGGCATGCCCACGACTGGATAGGAAGAGATGGCAAACGGAGAACGCCCGGCGGTAGGCCTGTCGATAGGTGCCACCAACCTGGCCGCGGTCACCGCCGACCGTGCCGTCACCCGTAAACCGGTGCTGACGCTGTATCGGGGTCGTCCGCCCGAAGTCGGTGTGCCAGCGGAAAACCCAAACCTCACCGAGCCCGGCCTGGTGATCACCGACTTCGTCGACAAGATCGGAGATCCGGCCGGGATCGTGGCAGCCGACGGCTCGACACACCGACCGGAGACGCTGGTCGCCGACGCGCTACGCGTACTGGCCTACACCGCAACCGGCGGACGGGCGCTGCCGGAGGCTGTGGCGGTGAGCTACCCGGCGCACTGGGCGCCGCCCGCCGTGGAGGCGTTGCGGGCCGCGTTGAGCCGTGTCGCCGAATGGTCACGTGGCCCGCAGCCGGTTGTGCTGGCGTCAGATGCGGCCGCGGCGCTCGTCGCGCTGCAGGCCAACCCCGGCCTGCCGGCCCGCGGGGTCATCGCGGTGTGCGACTTCGGCGGCACCGGCACCAGCCTCAGCCTGGTCGACGCCGCCAACGGTTACCAGCCTGTCGTTCCCACCGTGCGACACAGCGACTTCTCCGGTGACCAGATCGACCAGGCGCTGCTGAACCATGTTGTGGCCACCCTGTCGGCGGAGGGTTCGTTCGACACCGCGGGCACCTCAGCGATCGGCTCGCTGACCCGGCTGCGGTCGCAATGCCGAAGCGCCAAGGAACAGCTGTCGTCCAGCACGGTAGCCACGCTGTCGGCCGAGTTGCCCGGGTTCAGCGGCGACATCCAGGTGACCCGGGCCGAGCTCGACGACGTGATCCGCCAGCCACTGGACGGTTTTGTCGCCGCGATCCGACAAACCATGGCAGGCAACGGAATTGGCGCCGATCTCGCCGCAGTCGCCGCGGTGGGCGGTGGAGCCAATATCCCGGCCGTCACCACTGCACTGTCGCAGCTGCGGGTACCCGTCATCACCGCACCGCGGCCGCACCTGACGGCGGCGATCGGCGCGGCGCTGCGGGCCGCGCGTGGCCCAGCCGACGACAGTCCAACGGCAGTGGCTCCCACGATGGCAGCGGCAGTGGATCCCTTCGCGGAGGCGGCGGATCCAACGATGATGGCCGAGGCCGCGCCCGAGTCCGGCGGCGCGCCGGCGCTCGCGTGGTCAGAGGCCGACGACGATTCGGGCATCATGCCGATCAGCACCGGTGAATACCCGGCACCGCACAACGTCAGTCCGGCGACCGCACAGCCGCCACGGATCGACCGCCCGCAACGCCCGGCCGAACCCCGCCGACCCGTCGTCCCGTGGTATCGACGGCCGGCGGTGCTGGTCATAGGCACGGCTCTGGTGGTGCTGGCGTTGGCCGCGGCGATCATGATTGCGCTGCGGCACACCTCCGGCGGCGGCGCTCCGACGACGCCGTCACCCAGCGTGAGCACGACGCCGCAGTCGACGGGAACATCGGCTCCCTCGACCGAAAGCTCCAGCACCGACACCACGACGGTGACCCAGTCATCGTCGAGTCCGTCGTCAACGGAGTCGACGACCACACCGCCGTCGTCAACGCAGTCGACGACAACACAACCGACGACAACACAACCGACGACTACCCAGCCCTCGACAGCCACAACTACTCAGGCGCCGACGACGACGTCGGCTCCAGCGCCAGTAGCTCCGGCTATCCCGAGAATTCCGGGTGTTCCGGGATTCCTGCAGCCGGGACCGGGTTCCGGCGGACAAGCCGGCTAGTTCGAGGGCTCGCGCTCCTGGTCGGGGCGGTCCTCGGAGCTATCGGCCGCTTCCGCGGTCTCCTTCTCGTCGCCCTCCTGCTGGTCGCCGTCCTTCTGGTCGCCGTCCTTCTGGTCGCCCTCTTGACCGCTGTCTTCTGCGAAGGGGTGCTCATCCGGGTCGCCGAATTTCGGGTTGCCCTCGTCGTCGAGCCACTCGTGGACCGCCGTGCCGGTGATCGTCTTGTCCGTGCCGGGCATCACCGCTGTTGGGCGGTCTTCGTAGGCGCTCGCCATCCGCTTGACTTCTTTCTTGCCCTCTTCGGACGGCTCAGGCCGATCTGAATCTTGCTTGCCCTCGTCGGACGACTCCGACTGATCGGATTCCTCTTGTGGCTGCTCGGCGTCGTCGCGTGCCTCGTCGCGCTTTTCGCCGTCGCCTTGTTCGCCCTCGTGAGCGGTCATGATCGTGTCCCCCTGTCGAGTGATGACACTTGCCCGGCCCGTGGTGGTGACGTTACCCGCTGGGCCCTACCCTCAAAACGAATCGCCATTTTCCGGGTATATGGGAGATGCCGTGTTGCCCGGTGGTCAGTTCGAATTTGGATACCTGACGCCGGTGAGCTGTTCGGAGATCTCCCACAACCGCCGACTGTCGGCGTCGTTGCGGGCCCGCGCAGGCACCTTGGCCGGTTTGACTCCGCCGCCTGCAAGTTCGTAGACACCGCGAGGTCCGTAAAAGGCGCCACCCTCGGCGTCCGGCGACACCGCTGCATAGAGCGCGGGCAGGATTCCCTCGGCGATGTCTTGCCACAGAAACGGCGTCAGCTGCCACGACAGCTTGTACAAGCGTTCCATCACTGACGGCTTGGAGCGACCGTGGGATGGGCCGCTGATCTGCAGGTTGGTTTTGGTCAAACCCGGGTGCGCGGCGTTGGACATGATGCCCCACCCGGCTTCGCGGCTGCGGCGGTCGAGCTCACGGGCGAACATCAGCACCGCCAGCTTCGACTGACCGTAGGCCTGCATCGCCGCGTAGGACTTCTCGAACTGCAAGTCGTCGAAGTGGATCTTGCCGCTTTGGCGTGCGGCCAGGCTGCTCAGCGAGACGACGCGCGCATGCTCGGCGGCGCGCAACAGCGGCAAGACGTGCCCGGTCAGTGCGAAATGTCCGAGATGGTTGCTGCCGAATTGCAATTCGAATCCGTCGGCGGTGGTGTCGCGTTCCGGTGGAGTCATCACGCCGGCGTTGTTGATCAGGATGTCGATGGGGCGGCCCTCGGCGTTGAGCTCCTCGCCCAGCGCCGCGACGCTGGCCAGCGACGACAGGTCCAGGTTTTTGATGGTCAGCTTGGCGTCGGGGACCGTCGCCCGGATTTCGGCGATCGCCGCCTCGCCTTTGGCGCGGTTGCGGATCGCCATGACGACGTCGGCGCCGGCCGCAGCCAGCCGACGCGTCAGGCCGAAACCGAGGCCGCTGTTCGACCCGGTGACGACGGCGAGTTTCCCGGACAGGTCGGGCACGGTGACCGCGAGATTGGTGGCCATGACTGCTCCTTGTGTGTGGATGGGGCGAACCATAACGCCGCACACGCATGGCTGCACGAAAAAGCGGTGCGGACGTAGCCTGCGCAGCGGCGCTCGGCTAACCGTGACAAACTGCGGCGATGACCGGTGCAAAAGCCGCGACCCGGATCGGGCTTACCATGTCGATCGTCACGCTGGTGGTGGGTGTCGTCGGCGTCATAGCCACCCTGATGCTCAACGCATTCGTGATGGACAAATACAACGCCTACGGCGAGGTGCCTGTCCCCGGGTCGGGCAGCCTGCGGTTGCCGGCGGGCGAGGTCACGGTCAGTTTCCACACTCGGGTGATCTCGAGTCCGAGCGGCAGTGGCCTGCCGGTGCCGCGGCTGACGATGACGCTCATCCCGCCCGCCGGTGTCGCGGACCCGGCCGTGACCGAAAGCTTCGGCAGTACAACGACAATCAACAATGACGCACATCGGCGGGTGTGGTTGGTGCAGGTTCCGGTCGAGGGCACCTACTACGTCAAAGCCAGCGGGCAAGTCGGCGGGTTCATCAGCCCGCGACTGGCATTCGGTCAGCGGAGTTCGCACGGCCAGCTGGTGTGGGTGTTCGCCCTGTTGGCCGTGCTTGGCCTGGTGAACCTGGTTTGCGCGCTGTGGTGGTCGGCCCGGGTTCGGCGGCGGTCACACCGGGTAGCGACCGAACAGCCGGTGGCTGCCGCCACGTCTGCGCCCGACGTCTTGTACGCACCCAGCGACGAAGGCGTTCGCGTCGAGCAACTGAAAAACTTGGCGGCGCTGCGGGATTCGGGCGCCTTGACCGAAGCGGAGTTCGAGGCGGAGAAACGCCGCATCCTCGACGGGCGCTAGGTCTTCAGCGGCCGCGGGCCACCTCACGTCTGCCGCTTACGAAGGTGTTTGCACGCCGACACGCCGATACGGCTGGCATTTTGCGCACGCTCGCGGAAAGGGTCAGTGGCCGCGGGCCACCCATTCGTCGTAGTGGACGATCTCCCCGCCCACGGTGGTGGTGTCGCCGTGCCCCGTGTACACGACCGTGTCGGCAGGCAGCGTGCCGAGGCGATCCTTGATCGACGCCAGGATGGTCGGGAAATCGGAGAACGAGCGTCCCGTCGCGCCCGGCCCACCCTGGAAGAGCGTGTCGCCGCTGAACACCGCACCGAGGTCGGGGGCATACCAGCACACCGAACCGGGGGAGTGGCCGGGTGTGTGTAGCGCCCGTAACTCCGTGCCGGCTACCTGCACGGTATCCCCGTCAGACACCACGCGAAACCCCTCGTCCGGATGGGTCATCCGCCACAGCACATCGTCGGCCGGATGCAGCAGTACGGGCGCGTCGAGCGTCTTGCCCAGCTCCGGAGCGACCGTCACGTGATCGTTGTGACCGTGGGTGCACACGACCGCCACCACATTGCGGCCGCCGACGGCCTTGACAATCGGTTCGGCAACGTGGGCGGCGTCGAACACCACGACGTCGGAATCGTCGCCGACGATCCAGATGTTGTTGTCGACTTCCCAACTGCCGCCGTCGAGTTCGAACGTGCCGTGGGTGACCACCCGCTCGATCACAGCATCACCACCGAGCGCAGCACCTTACCGCCGTGCATCTTGCGGAAGGCCTCCTCGACGTCGCCAAGCCCGATGCGTTCGGAGACGAACTTCTCCAGCGGCAGCCGGCCCTGCAGATACAGGTCGATCAGCGTGGGGAAGTCGCGTTCGGGCAAGCAGTCGCCGTACCACGACGACTTCAGCGCTCCGCCATGGGAGAAGAAGTCCAGCAGTGGCATGTCGATGCGCATCTCCGGTGTCGGAACCCCAACCAGCACAACGGTTCCCGCGAGGTCGCGGGCGTAGAAGGCTTGTTCCCAGGTCTCCGGCCGGCCCACCGCGTCGATCACCACGTTGGCCCCGAACCCGTCGGTGAGCTCTTGGATGGTCTTGACGACGTCGGCGTCACGGGCGTTGACCGTGTGGGTGGCGCCGAACCCGCGGGCCCACTCGAGTTTGGTGTTGTCGGTGTCGACGGCGATGATCCGCCGGGCCCCGACCAGCGCCGCGCCGGCGATCGCGGCGTCACCGACCCCGCCGCAGCCGATCACCGCGACAGTGTCGTCGCGGGTGACGCCGCCGGTGTTGATCGCAGCGCCGATCCCGGCCATCACGCCGCAGCCAAGTAGCCCGGCCACCGCAGGGTCGGCCGCGGAATCGACCTTGGTGCATTGGCCTTGATGCACCAGCGTCTTGTCGGCGAACGCGCCGATGCCCAAGGCAGGGGTCAGTTCAGTGCCGTCGGTCAGCGTCATCTTCTGTTCGGCATTGAAGGTGTCGAAGCACAGGTGTGGCCTGCCGCGCTTGCAGGCCCGGCACTGACCGCAGACCGCGCGCCAGTTCAGGATCACGAAGTCGCCGGGTTCCACTGCGGTCACATCCGGCCCGACCGCCTCGACGGTGCCGGCGGCTTCGTGGCCGAGCAGAAACGGGTAGTCGTCGGTGATGCCGCCCTCCCGGTAGGTGAGATCGGTGTGGCACACCCCGCAGGCGGTGACGTCAAGCACCACTTCACCCGGACCAGGGTCGGGAATGACGACGTCCACCAACTCGACCGGCTCACCCTTTTTGCGTGAAACCACGCCGCGCACTGTCTGACTCATGCGCTCAAACCTATCCCCGGACGTTCGCCGAGCCTGCGGTGGTGGCGTCGATTCTGCGCTGACAGCTTGATCGACCGCGATTTTGGCGCCGTAGGCGCAGTCTCGGTGGGCTGACCAGTCGTCGATAGGCTCTGTCGCGATGGCTGCACTCGATGCACTCGACGACTGGCCCGTCTCAACCGCCGCCGCCGCGGTCGTCGGACCGTCCGGCACCCTGGCCAGCCACGGCGACACGGGCCGCGAATTCGCGCTGGCGTCGGTGACCAAACCCTTGGCGGCCCGCGCGGTGCAGGTCGCCATCGAAGAAGGTGTCGTCGAGCTGGACACTCCGGCCGGCCCACCCGGCTCCACGGTTCGCCACCTGTTAGCGCACGCGTCCGGGCTGGCGATGCACTCGGACCACATACTGGCCAAGCCCGGCAGCCGACGGGTGTACTCCAACCAGGGCTTTACCGTGCTGGCCGAGGCGGTGGAGCAGGCATCGGGCATCGAGTTCACTCGATACCTCAGCGAAGCGGTCTTCGAGCCGCTGACGATGGCCGCGACCCGGCTGGACGGCGGCGCGGAGGTGGCGGGCTTCGGCGCCACCTCGACGGTCGCCGACCTGGCGGCCTTTGCAGTCGACCTGCTGCGCCCGGCGACCGTCTCGGCGCAGATGCACGCCGAGGCGACCACCGTGCAATTTCCCGGTCTGGACGGAGTGCTGCCCGGATATGGCGTGCAGCGGCCCAACGACTGGGGCCTCGGTTTTGAGATCCGCGACGCCAAATCGCCCCACTGGACCGGCGCATCCAACTCGGCGCGGACATTCGGCCATTTCGGCCAATCGGGCAGCTTCATCTGGGCCGATCCGGACGCTGACCTGGCTTTGGTAGTGCTGACCGACCGCGATTTCGGCGACTGGGCGTTGCCCCTGTGGCCCGCGATATCCGACGCAGTAATTTCCCAGCACCGCACACTAGCGCAACAGGGGCATCAAGAGGCACAATAGACACGCAAGGCACAATTTCATCTGGCGGTTCATTCGCAGCCTGCTCATCGGGTTCACCAGGTCGTTGGGGAAGACGTCCCTCGTGGAGCCGAAGGAGCAGCAGATGCGTGCGTCGAACCAATTCGCCGACGCGACGACCGGCGTGGTGTACATCCACGCCTCGCCGGCGGCGGTGTGCCCCCATGTCGAGTGGGCGTTGTCGTCGACCCTCGGCGCCCCGGCGAACCTGAAGTGGACCCCCCAGCCGGCGATGCCGGGACAGCTGCGCGCGGTGACCAATTGGGTCGGCCCGGTCGGCACCGGCGCCCGGTTGGCCAACGCGCTGCGCTCCTGGTCGGTGCTGCGCTTCGAGGTCACCGAGGATCCCAGCCCCGGCGTCGACGGTCAGCGGTTCAGCCACACCCCGCAGCTAGGACTGTGGAGCGGGACGACGAGCGCCAACGGCGACATCATGGTCGGCGAGATGCGGCTGCGAGCGATGATGGCCGCTGGCGCTGACGCGCTGGCCGCCGAACTGGATTCCGCCTTGGGCACCGCGTGGGACGAAGCGCTCGAGGTGTACCGCGACGGCGGCGACGTCGGCGAAGTGACCTGGCTCAGCCAGGGAGTGGGCTAGTTTTCCGAAGCACGTGCAGCGCGCCTGAGACCGCGCTGATCTCAGCCGGCAGTGCGCACACGTACTCACCGTCGGCGTAGGCGTTGATACCAGGCGACTCAACATCGACTGACTGTGCGCGTGCCGTGCTCACCTCGTCGAGGTCGACGTGGGTTCCTTTGAACACGGTGGGGAACAAGCGGACCAATCGGGCTCGCGATGCCGTGTGCACCATCGTGATGTCGAGCCGGCCGTCGGCGTGGTCGGCATGGGGGCAAATCAGCATGCCGCCGCCGTAACTGCGGGTATTGCCAAATGCCGCCAGCGTCAGATGGGTGACGACCTCTTTGCCGTCGAACACCAGCCGAAACGGCAGCAGCCGCAACTGCGACAGCTCCGCAAGCATCGCGAGGTTGTAGCGCATCCGTCCGCGCGGCCAGCGCATCCGGTTGGCCCGATCGGTCACCAGCGAATCGAATCCCGCCGCGGCAACGGTGCCGAACCACGTGACGCCACCGGCGCGGTCGCGGATTCTTCCTAAGTCGACGGTTTCCGTCCACCCGTCGGCGACGATATCGGCGGCGGCTACCGGGTCCTTGGGAATCCCGTATTCGCGAGCATGGTCGTTGCCCGTGCCCGCGGGCACGATTCCCAGCGGAATGTCGCTGCCCGCCAACGTCTGCAGCACGAGGCCGATCACACCGTCGCCGCCGACGACCACCACTGCGTCTGTGCCGCGCTCGAGGGCCTCATCCACCAGTCGGCGCGCGTGGCCGGCATCGGTCCCGACGATTTCGACGACGTCGACCCCCCGCTGCTGCAACCGCGCGACGGCTTTCTCAGCGGCATGCGGCGCGTGTCCGTGCCCTGAGGCCGGATTGGTCAGCACGGTCACCTGGCTGATGTCGCGCTGACGTTTCACGGAATCAGCTTGCGGGGGTTGAGGATTCCAGCCGGATCGAGCGCGTTCTTGACGGCCCGCAGGATCTGCACGCCCAGGTCGCCGATCTCGTCGCGCATCCAGGGCCGGTGATCTGCGCCCACGGCGTGGTGGTGGGAGATTGTTCCGCCGGTGGCCATGATCGCCTTGGACGCCGCGGCCTTGGCGGCGCGCCACTGCTCGATCGGGTTGCCGCGTTGCCCGGCCACGACGGTGAAGTACAGCGAAGCGCCGGTGGCATACACGTGCGAAATGTGGCACAGCACAAGCGCCGGCGTGCCGGATTCGGCCAGCGCGGCCGTCAGCGCGTCGGTGACCGCAGCCTTCAGCGGCGCAATGTTCGACCAGTCGGTGGCGGTCTCGAGGGTCTCACACAGCGCGCCCGCCGACAGCAGCGAGTCGCGCAGGTACGGCGCGCTGAACCGGCCGCGCTCCCAAGCCCGCGCCGGCTCCTCACCCAGCGACGTGCCGCCGTGCGCTTGCAACAGGGATCGTGTTTCGGCATGCCTGCTTTCGGCGTGCGCCGCGGTGCCTTCGAACACGGTGATGGCCAGGCAGCCGCCGGTGATCTGCTGCTCGCCGATCGCATCGGTGGTGGCCAGGTTGACCCCGGTCTCCGCTTCGTCGGAAAGCCGGATGACGGTTGGCCCCGTGCCGGTTTGGGCGACGGCGCGCAAAGCGGCGGCTCCAGTGGCGAAGTCCGGAAACGACCATGCCTCGTAGATGCTGGCCTCGGGCACGCGGTGCACCCGCAGCCGCACCCGGGTAATAACGCCGAACACGCCCTCCGAGCCGATCAACAACTCCCGCAGGTCCGGTCCGGCCGCCGACGCCGGTGCCCGGCCCAGCTCCAGCACGCCCGCCGGGGTGACGACTCGCAGCGCGCGGATCATGTCGTCGAAACGGCCGTAGCCCGCCGAGTCCTGGCCCGACGAACGGGTCGCCGCAAAGCCGCCAATGGTGGCGAACTCGAAGCTCTGCGGAAAATGCCCGAGCGAAAAGCCGTGTTCGCCAAGCAGTCGCTCGGCCTGCGGGCCGGTGACGCCGGCACCGAGTTCGGCCACACCGGACACGTCGTCGAGCGCGTGCAACCGATCGAAGCGGCGCAGATCCAGCGACACGACGGCGTTGAACTGCCCCCTGACCGGGTCGAGCCCACCCACCACGCTGGTGCCGCCACCGAAGGGAACGACGGCGATGCCGCGCTCGGAGCAATGCCGCAGGGTCGCCGCTACCTCGTCGTCGTCGCCGGGCAGCAGCACCGCGTCGGGTGCGTCCTGAACGCCGGTGTTCTTGCGGCGCAGCAAGTCCAGGGTGGACTTGCCGCCGGCATGCAGCAACCGGTCACGGTCACCGACGCGGCAGTACTGTTGCCCGACGATCGCCGCCAGTGCGTCATAGTCGCCCTGCTCCAGCGCGCTCGGGCGCAGCCGCACCTGGTCCGCGGGCAGCTCAGTTGCGCCCGAATCCTTCACGGCCAGAGCCTGTTCCAGCAGCGACTGGATCCACTCCGACAGCGGTTTGGCCGCAGCAGGATCGCCCCACGCGTTCCACTTCATCGGCGGCAGCAGCTCGTCAGGCATGCGTTACAGTATTACATATGCTGTCAATCAGTAATGCGCCTGCCGACACCGGTGACCGGATACTTCAGGCCGCGGCGAGCTGTGTGCGCGATTTCGGGGTCGAACGCGTGACGCTGGCTGAAATTGCGCGCCGGGCCGGAGTCAGCCGGCCGACCGTGTACCGCCGCTGGCCCGACACCCGGTCGATCCTGGCCGAGCTGCTGACCCGGCACATCACCGCCGCAGCGCGGGACGTGCCGGCACAGGGTGCAGGTCGTGAGGCACTGGTCGACCGGATCGTGGCGGTGGCCGAACGACTGCGGCGCGACAAGCTGGTGATGGCGGTGCTGCGCTCGGAGCTGGCGATGGTATACATCACCGAACGCCTGGGCACCAGCCAGCGGCTACTGATCGACGCCTTGGCCGACGAGCTGTGCGCCGCACAGCGACACGGCAGCGTGCGCTCCGGCGACCCCCGCCAGCTTGCCGCGATGGTATTGCTGATCACCCAGTCCACGATTCAGTCCGCACGCATCGTCCGGCCGATTCTCGGCGCCGACGCGCTCAGTGCCGAACTGGCCTACTCACTGAACGGATATCTGTCCTGATGCCCATCGCTTTGAACGCGGCCCGCCGCACCGCCGACCTGCAGGCGCTGGCCGACGGCGCACCGGTGGACGTCATCGTCATCGGCGGCGGCATCACCGGCACCGGGATCGCCCTGGACGCTGCGGCGCGGGGCCTGCGGGTGGCGCTGGTTGAAAAGCACGATCTGGCCTTCGGCACCAGCCGGTGGAGCTCCAAGCTGGTGCACGGCGGCCTGCGTTACCTGGCGAGTGGAAACCTCGGCATCGCCCGGCGCAGTGCGGTCGAACGCGGAATCCTCATGGCACGCAACGCCCCTCACCTGGTGCGGGCGATGCCGCAGCTGGTGCCGTTGCTGCCGACGATGGGCCACGCCGAGCGGACGCTGGTGCGCGCCGGATTCCTGGCCGGTGATGTGTTGCGCAAGCTGGCGGGCACGCCGGGATCTGTCCTGCCGCGCTCGCGCCGTATATCGGCACAGCGCGTTATCGACATGGCTCCTGCCGTGCGGCGCGACGGACTCGACGGCGGTCTACTGGCCTACGATGGCCAGCTCATCGACGACGCGCGACTGGTCACCGCGATGGCGCGTACCGCGGCACAGTACGGGGCCCGGATTCT
This sequence comes from Mycobacterium noviomagense, assembly GCF_010731635.1. NCBI lineage: Bacteria > Bacillati > Actinomycetota > Actinomycetes > Mycobacteriales > Mycobacteriaceae > Mycobacterium > Mycobacterium noviomagense. The sequence continues at coordinate 4,723,074 of NZ_AP022583.1, read as the reverse complement.
CACCTATGTGGCCGCATCGCAGGCCACCGGCACGTCGGTGCGGCTGACCGACCATCGCAGCGGCGGATCCTTCGACGTCTCCGCGCGCGCCGTCATCAATGCGACGGGGGTCTGGGCGGCCGACATCGACCCGTCGCTGCGGCTGCGGCCCAGCCGCGGCACGCACCTCGTCTTCGACGCCGCGGCTTTCGGCAATCCCACTGCGGCGCTGACTATTCCGATACCCGGTGAGCTCAACCGCTTCGTGTTCGCCATGCCCGAGCAGTTGGGCCGCGTCTACCTCGGGCTGACCGACGAAGACGCGCCCGGCCCGATTCCCGATGTGCCGCAACCGACTCCGGGCGAAATCGACTTCCTGCTCGACACGGTGAACACCGCGCTGGGCACCGCGTTGCGCCCCTCCGACGTCATTGGTTCCTATGCCGGGCTGCGGCCGCTGGTCGACACCGGTGCGGGACGCACCGCGGACATCTCACGCGAACACGCCGTCGTCGACTCGCCCTCCGGTGTCATCAGCGTGATCGGAGGCAAGCTCACCGAATACCGATACATGGCGCAGGACGTCCTCGACCGTGCAATCCGGTCGCGCGGCCTGACCGCCCGTCCCTGCCGGACCCGCAACCTGCCACTGGTCGGCGCGCCGGCCAACCCGGGATCGACCGCCCGGCCGGCTACCGGGCTGCCGGCATCGCTGGTCGCGCGCTACGGGGCAGAGGCGCCCAGTGTCGTCGCCGCCGCGAGTTGCGAGCGTCCGACCGATCCGGTCGCCGACGGCATCGACGTGATCCGCGCGGAGTTCGAATACGCGGTGACCCACGAAGGTGCACTGACCGTCGAGGACATCGTCGACCGTCGGACCCGCATCGGCTTGGTGCCGGCGGACCGCGAGCGGACTGTCGACGTGGCGAACGAGTTCGTGGCCGCGTTCAGCTAGCCATCCCAAACCGATAGCCGCTACTATATGATAGTAACTATCACTTTCTGGATGGTGAGGTGAGCGATGGCCAATGTCATGCGCGTTCCTGTCCTTATCGTCGGCGCCGGAGCCGCCGGGCTCGCCACCTCGGCGCTGCTGGCCAAGCACGGGGTCCGCTCGCTGCTGGTGGAAAAGCGACGTGAGGTCTTCATCTATCCGAAAGCTCGCAACCTGAGTTTCCGCAGCCTGGAGATCCTGCGGCGGTTGGGGCTCGGTGACGAGTCCCATGCGGTCGCAGAGCACGTTTCGGACCTGGTCGTCAAGCCAACGCTCAACAGCGCCGAAGAAGAAACGGGCATGGACATCAACGCTATTTTCGCGCCCTTCGACGGACTGAGCCCGGAGCCGTCCGCGCAGTATCTACCGCAGAGCCGACTGGAGCCGATGCTGCTGGCCGACAGCCGCCGGCATGGCAACGAAGTGCGCTACGGGACGGAGTTGTCATCGTTCGAGCAGGACAGCGAGGGTGTGACAGCGGTTGTGCGCGATAGGGATTCGGGAGTAACTGAGACGATACGCGCGGAGTACGTCGTCGCCGCCGACGGCGTGCACAGCCCGGTGCGAGACTCGCTTGGCATCACCACTTCGGGGTACGGCGCGGTGCCGATCTTCGTCGTCTTCATCTACTTCCGGGCGCCCTGGCGCAAGTTCGTGCCGCACTTAGGGGATGGGGATGGCGTACAAGTCAAAAACGCTGACGTGGAGGGCATATTCCTGGTGGTCGAGGGCGACTTCGGCCTATTCATTACCACCTACTTCCCCGACAAAGGTGAAACTGTCGAGCAGTTCACTCGGGAGCGTTGTGCGGACATACTCATCAAGGCAATCGGCGAGCAGATCGACGTGGAGATCGTCGACGTCGCTGCTTGGCAACCGTACGAACGGGTGGCCGACCAATTCCAATGCGGTCGAGTCTTTCTCGTCGGCGACGCCGCACACACCATGCCGCCGTTCAAGGCCGGGGGAGCCAACACGGCCATCCAAAGCGCGGACAACCTGGGCTGGAAGCTCGCCGCCGTCCTGAACGGCGTGGCCGGGCCCGAGCTGCTGAATACCTACCACACCGAGCGCCATCCGGTCGGGCGCTTCAACGCTCGCCAGTCGCTGACCGGCCCGTCACTTGCCTTCTTGCGGTTGGACGACAACCGGCCGCAATTGCCGCCGGACAAGGAGGCGCCGATGTTCGCGCTCCTGATTGGCTACCAATACCGCTCGGCTGCAGTCGTTTCCGATGAGCCTGCCCCAACGAACCCGGATGATGTGCTATTGGTCGACGAACTGCACGGACAACCCGGAACCCGAGTGCCGCATGCGTGGGTGCATCGTGACGGCAATCAGATTTCGACTCTCGACCTGCTCGGTTCTGGGTTCACCCTGCTGACCGGCGATGACGGTGCCGCATGGTCCGATGCCGCGGCGTCGGTGTCGGGTGCGCTAGGAGTGCCGATCACCGTGCAGCGCATCGGCGCTGACGGCGACGCGGCCGATCCTGACGGCGCGTGGGCGGCGACCACCGGGCTCTCGCCCGACGGGGCGCTGTTGGTGCGCCCGGACGATTTCATCGGCTGGCGTTCGGAGAAGTTGCCCGCTGACCCCGAAAACCAGTTGCGCAAGTCTCTCTCGATCATCCTTGCCCGAGCCTGATCGCCGCGCCGATCCACCCTGACCGTGCCGCGGGCGACACGTCTTGATGACTAATGACCAATATTGTACTTTGGTCACCGTGGAGCGTTCTCGGGTCGATCGCGTGCAGCGGGCCGACCGGATTCTTGATACCGCCCGTGAGCTGCTGCTCCGCTGGGGTTATCGGCGGGTGACCATCGATGAGCTGGCTCGTCGGGCCGGGGTCGGCAAGGGAACGGTGTATTTGCACTGGCGGTCTCGCGAGGAGCTTTTCCACGCCGTCAGCGCTCGCGAAGCCGCGGGGATGACGGAGGCGGTCATCGGCGCGATGCAAAACAACCCCGCCGAAGTGGCGCTGCACCGCTACCTGCGGCGGCTGTTCGTCGAAGCGATGCGCCGTCCTGTGCTTCGGGCGCTCTACACCCGCGACAGCGACACCCTCGACACATTCCTCGCCTCGGCGAATCATCGCCAGCTCGAGGAAACCAAGCTTGGCGTCAACCGAGATTATCTGGGAGTGCTCGCCGCCGAGGGCATGCTGCGTGCCGATGTGCGCTCAACAGATCTCGACTACACCTTGCCGAACATCGTCTTTGGTTTCTTCGCCGCCGAGCCGTTTCTGCCGCCGGGCATCCGGTTGACCCTCGACCAGAAGGCCGACCAGCTCGCCGACACTGTGCGCCGCGCGTTCGAGCCGGCCGACACGCCGGACAGGCAACAGGTGAAACGCGCTGCTGCCAAGGCCATTCCGATATTCGACCGGCTTGCCCGCGACTACCGGGCCACGGCATACGGAGGCGATCAGGATGACTGAACTGGCTGTTGACCTTGCGCGCCCGCGAGGGCAATACGGGATCGATGGCGACTACCGCCTGATTCCCGCACCTGTGGTGTTCACGTCGTATGCGCTGTTGTGCATTACCGGAACGGTTTTGGCCGTCCGGTGGCTGCTCAGCGGACGCGTCATCGCGGGAGTCACGACGGCTGTGGTGGCCGTTGTGCTTGTCGGCGCAGGGGCCGGCATTGTGCGGTTCAGCCGACGCGGGAAATTCGAAGTGTGGGCGCGCCTGCTGACAGGGTTGCACCTGCGCGGCGACGAACGCGTGCTCGACCTCGGCTGCGGACGCGGTGCGGTGTTATTGGCGGCCGCGAAGTTGCTGCCGCGTGGAAGCGCTGTGGGAGTAGACATTTGGCGGCCGGATCAGACCGGCAACTGTGTGCAGGCCACAGTAGCCAACGCCGAAGCCGAGGGTGTGGCCGACCGCATCGAGCTACACACCTGCGACATGACCGATCTGCAGTTCCCTGACGAGTCTTTCGATGTCGTTGTCAGCAGCCTGGCGATCCACAACCTGCCGGGCAACGACGCACGACGGTCGGCAATCGATGAGGCTGTCCGGGTGCTGCGGCCCGGCGGTCGCCTCGTCATCGCCGACATCGGCTTCACCCGGCTGTATGCCAAGCGGTTACGGCAGCGCGGCATGGAAAACGTCGAGCGTCAAGATCTCGGGTGGCGCGCTTGGTGGGGTCTGCCGCTCATCCGCACCCACGCCGTCACGGCGACGAAGCCAGGGACTGGCTGGTGACCGCAAAGTGCGTCTCGCGAGTGGTGGCGCTCGAAGAGGCGTTTTTGCATCCACGAGTGTGGGACTTGTATCCCGAGTCGTTGCGGCGGAGATACCAGCCCATCAAGGCTCGGCTCAGCGACGTTGGGGCCGAGCGTGTTCGCGCAATGGATGCGGCGGGGATCGACGTGCAGGTGCTCTCGCACGTGCAGCCCGGTGTTCAGATCCTCGCCGACGACCAGGCTGCGTTGGCGGTTGCGGTGTGCCGCGAAGTCAACGACTGGCTCGCCGACGCAATCGCGTCGTACCCGGACAGGCTCGCCGGCTTTGCCATGCTGCCGACGCAGGCGCCGGCGCAGGCCGCCGACGAGCTGGAGCGGACCGTCCGCGAACTCGGGTTCAAGGGTGCGTTGATCAACGGGCATACCAACGGCCGTTACCTCGACGACCCGTCGTACGACGTGCTTCTCGGCACGGCGGAGGCATTGGGCGTTCCCATCTATCTCCATCCCACCGATCCACCGACCGCGATATCAGATGTTTACTACGCACCGTTCGACTCGGCCTTGGTGCCCACCTGGGGTTGGCCGGTGGAGACCGGCACGCACGTGCTGCGGCTGATCTGCGCAGGGGCGTTCGACCGTCACCCGAACTTGAAGATCGTCATCGGGCACTTGGGCGAGTTGCTGCCCTACTGCTTCACCCGGCTCAATGCCGGCGTGACGATGGCCAATTGGCTGCTCGGCGCCGAGTCGCGCAACAGCGTCGGCCATTACCTGCGCAACAACATCTATATGACAAGCAGTGGGGTATTCGACGTACCGGTGTTCGACTGCGCCCGCTCCATGCTGGGCCTGGGGAACCTGATGTTTTCCGTCGACTACCCGTTCCAGGACAACTTCACCGCGATGGAATTCCTTGAACGTTGCGACCTTTCCGCGAGCGACAAAGAACGCTTCGCCCACGGCACGGCGGAAATCCTTTTGGGACTTGGCAATCAGCAATCCAGCCGCGTGCGTCCAGGAGTGGGAGCAGCCTGGTATCGATTACGCAGCCGGGCCAAATCGAAACTGGGCAGAGCGCTCGTCTCAGCCCTCGTCGGCTAATTACCTATGCGCCAATACCAGATCACGAACCGCTGAACTGGTGTGCGGTTGCCATAGCGCTTGCAGCGGCACCAATACCGGCCCGTCGATATCGATGACGGTGACGGCCCCGCCGACCGCGGGTCCCGGCTCCGAAGTCACGAACGCGACGGCGTCGTCGGTCAGCGGTGCCACCTCCGGCGGGCAGCCCTGCACCCGCGTCACGCGGTATCTCGGTTCGAAACCCGCACGCCGGCAGACGTTGACCAGGAAGTCGCTGTAATACGACGCGCCGGGCGGTGACCAGAGCACAATTGGCTCCTCGGCTAGCTCGGCGACCGCGACGCGCTCGCGGCCGGCCAGCGGATGGTCGCTGCGTAGCGCAACACGAAGTATGTCGTAGCGGGCGACGGCGCTGGCCAAGCGATCCTGCGGCACGACGCCTCGCCGCAACCCGAGATGGACGCTGCCCTCGTGCACGCCCGTCACCAAACGGTCAGGAAACAGCTGCACGACGGTGAACGACGTGCCGGGCGCGGCCGCAATCGCGGGCGCGAGCAGCCCGTACACCTCCGCGCTGCTGATAGCAGGGGAGTGGCCGACGACGAACTCCTCGGGTTCGGCGACGGCCGCGGCTCGGGTGTGCTGCGTGACGGTCCTGGCCGCCGCGAGCAATGTGCGCCCCTCGTCGAGCAACGTCTGCCCGGCCGGGGTGAGCGTGAGCCGGCGGCCGGCCCGCACCATCAGCGTCGCACCGATCTCCTTTTCCAACTGGCGAACTGAGCTGCTGAGCGCCTGCTGGGACAGGTGCAATTGGGCGGCCGCGCGGGTGAACCCCGAGGCCTCGACGACCGCGATGAAATGGCTCAGGCGGCGCAGATCCGGTGCCGCGGTGTCAGCCATCGAACCAGCCTAGCTACAAGCAATACTTGTTGGAACCCCATCAAACACTGTTTCCCATTTGTGGTACTACGGCCTAGGTTCAGTGCCATGAGCAACTTGACAGGCAAATCAGCAGTTATAGCGGCGGGAGCCAAGAACCTCGGTGGGCTGATCAGCACGACACTGGCCGACAAAGGCGTCAACGTCGCGGTGCACTACAACAGCCCGTCGTCAGAACCGGACGCCGACAAGACAGTCGCGGCGGCACAGGATGCCGGCGTCAACGCGATCAAAGTGCGGGGCGATCTCACTAAGCCGGCCAATGTGAAGACACTGTTCGACGCCGCCGTCGATGCGTTCGGCGGCGTCGACATCGCCGTCAATACCGTGGGCAAGGTGTTGCGCAAGCCCATCATCGAAACCACCGAGGCCGAATACGACTCGATGTTCGACACCAACGCCAAGGCGGCGTACTTCTTTTTGCAGGAAGCGGGCAAGCGGTTGAACGACGGCGGCTCCGTGGTCACGATCGTCACCGCGCTGCTGGGCGCATTCACCGACGGTTACTCGACGTATGCCGGCGCAAAGAGCCCAGTCGAGCACTTCGCCCGGGCCGCGGCCAAAGAGTTTGCGTCGCGCCTGATTTCGGTGAACAACGTGGCGCCCGGCCCGATGGACACCCCGTTCTTCTACCCGCAGGAAACGCCGGAGCGCGTCGAGTTCCACAAGTCGCAGGCCATGGGCAACCGGCTGACCCGCATCGAGGACATCGCGCCGTTGGTCGTGTTCTTAGCCGACGAAGGCCACTGGATCACGGGCCAGACCATCTTCGCCAACGGCGGCTACACCACGCGTTAGGTGTGGCGAGCAGCTGCCAGGGGGGCTTCGCCCCGCGGTGGAAGATGAAAATTAGCACTGGCAGTTCGGCTGGGTGGGTGGTTGCTTCGCGGGCCGGTGCGGGTTGACGCTTTAGGGGTGTTTCGGTGACCCCGTTGCGTCTGTGTTGCCGGTGAGCACGGCGAGCAGCTTGGTGGCTGGAGGGCACCCCCTGGTGGTTGTGCGGGGGCGGTGGATTGTTGCCTGTGAGCACGTGAGTGAGACTCCTGTTTTGTTTTCGCCCTCTCCGAAACACGCTCCACCACAAGATATCTGGACGGAAAGGGTGTGATCGGCCATGGAGGTGATCCATCCGCGGTGCGCGGGCATTGATGTGTCGAAGAAAGACGCGAAGGTCTGCGTTCGGGTTCAGGGCCGAGGGCGGCGTGGCACGTCGACAACGGTCAGTACGTGGGGGTCGACCACCGGCGAGATCCTGGCGTTACGCGAGCATCTGCTCGCTGAGCGGGTGTCCTGTGTGGTGATCGAATCCACCTCCGATTACTGGAAGCCGTTTTACTACCTACTCGAAGGCCAGCTGAACGTGATGCTGGTCAATGCCAAGGCGGCGCGCAATGTGCCCGGGCGCAAGACCGATGTCTCGGATGCGGCGTGGCTGGCCGATCTGGGCGCCCACGGGCTGCTGCGCGCCTCGTTTGTGCCGCCGGAGCCGATTCGGGTGTTACGCGATCTGACCCGGGCTCGCACCACCATCACCCGGGCGCGCACCAAAGAGATTCAGCGGCTGGAGAAGCTGCTCGAAGACACCGGAATCAAACTCTCCGCGGTGGCCTCCAACATCGTCGGAGTCTCCGGGCGGGCAATGCTAGAAGCGCTGATCGCCGGCCAACGCGATTCGGTGGTCCTCGCTGATCTGGCCAAACAACGGATGCGTCAAAAGATCCCAGCGCTCACCGAGGCGCTGCGCGGACGGTTCACCGAGCATCACGCCTTTATGGTGCGGTTGTATTTGGATCGCATCGATGCCCACACCGCCGATATCGCCCGCCTGGATGCACGCATCGAGGAGGCGATCGCTCCCTTTCGACCCATCCGGGAGTTGCTGATGAGCATCCCGGGCTGGTCGCGGCTGGTGGCCGATGTGTTCATCGCCGAAACCGGTGCGGACATGAGCGTATTTCCCACCGCCGCGCACCTGGCGTCGTGGGCCGGGGTGGTGCCGGGCTGCGACGAGTCAGCAGGCCGGGTCAAATCGGGCGCCACCCGCCCGGGCAACCGTCACCTTAAAGCCGCGCTCGGCGTGGCAGCCCTGTCGGCCGCTCGCACCAAAGACACCTACTACAGCATCCGCTACCGGCGCATCGCCGGCCGGCGCCGGGCCGCCCAATCGCGCAGAGACAAAACCGCCGGTATGTCGATCGCCGGCCAGATCGCCCTAGTCTCCATCGAACACAAGATGCTCACCGACGCCTGGAACATGCTGACCAACGGCGCCTTCTACCGCGATCCCGGCCCCGACTACTACACCCGACACCAGCCCGGCAAAGCCAAGGCACGAGCCATCAAGCAATTGGAGAGCCTGGGATACAAAGTCACCCTCGAGCCACCCACCCAAGCCGCCTAACACCTAATGCCAGCGACTCATCAGCAAGGGGTCGCCTCATTTTCGAGTGAGACGCAAAAGCCCCCCATTTCGGCACGAAATGGGGGGCTTTTGCGTCTGCTCGCCCTTACAGCGGGATGTTCTTGTGGCGACCGCGGCGCGCGGGCGCTTCAGCCAGCGCCTCGGTCAGCTTGCTGCGCGTGTGCGCGGGGTCGATTTTCTCGTCGACCACACCGATATCGATAGCGCTGTCGACGCCGCCTGCGATGCGCTCGTGCTCGGCGGCCAGCTGGTCGTGCAACGCCTCGCGCTCGTGCTCGGGTGCGGCGGCCAGCTTCTTGCGGTGCAGAATCCCGACGGCCGCCTTGGCGCCCATCACCGCGACCTCCGCGTCGGGCCACGCGAACACCTTGGTGGCGCCCAGCGAGCGCGAGTTCATCGCAATGTAGGCCCCGCCGTAGATCTTTCGGGTCACCAAGGTGACCCGGGGGACCGTGCACTCGCCGAACGCGTGCAGCAGTTTGGCGCCGCGGCGCACCACGCCGCCCCACTCCTGGTCCACCCCGGGCAGATAGCCCGGCACGTCGACCACGCAGATCAGCGGAATCCCGAACGCGTCGCACAGCCGCACGAAACGCGCTGCCTTTTCGGCGCTTTCCGAGTTCAGGCAGCCACCCAACCGCAGCGGGTTATTGGCCAGCACCCCGACGGTGCGTCCGGACAATCGGCCCAGACCGATCACCATCGACGGCGCCCACTTGGCCTGGAACTCCTCGAACGTGCCGTCGTCGAGCAGCCCGTGCACGATCGGGTGCACGTCATAGGCGCGCCGGGAAGATTCCGGCAACAACGCGTGCAGGTCGATGTCGCCGGCTTCGGCCTTGCTGCGGTCGAAATGCCCTTGCTGGCAGAACAATCCGACCAGGCGCCGGCCGCGCACGTACGCGTCGAGCTCGTCGTCGGCGACGATGTGGCACACCCCGGACTTCTTGTGGTGCGTTTCAGGGCCGCCCAGCGACGCCATGTCGACGTCCTCGCCGGTCACGCTGCGCACCACATCGGGGCCGGTGACGAAGACCCGGCTGTCCGGCGCCATCACGACGACGTCGGTCAGCGCGGGCCCATACGCGGCGCCGCCGGCGGCGAAGCCGACCACCACCGAGATCTGCGGGATGTAGCCCGACGCCCGGATCATGGCCTCGAACACCAGACCGACCGCGTGCAGCGCGCGCACGCCTTCGGCGAGCCGGGCACCACCGGAGTGCCAGATGCCCACGATCGGGCTCTGTTCCTCGATGGCGGTGTCGTAGGCGTTGACGATGTGGGTACAGCCCTCCATACCCATCGCCCCGCCCATCACGGTGCCGTCGGTGCAGAACGCGATGGTGCGCACGCCGTTGACGGTGCCCGCGGCGGCCAGCACCCCGGAGCGGTCCCGCTCATGCAGCAGCTCGACGCTGTCATCGTCGAAGAACGTCGACAGCCGCAGCAGCGGATCGCGGGGGTCGAGTGATTCACCAACCGCCTCGGGGGCCATCGTCGTCATGAACAGGTCTCCTCTTTGATTGGTGCTCGGCTCAGTACCGACCAAAGGCGAGTGCGACGTTGTGCCCGCCGAATCCGAACGAGTTGTTGATCGCGTACTTGTAGTCTCCTGGCCGCGGCTTTCCGGCCACCACGTCCAAGTCGATCTCCGGGTCGAGATTGACCAAGTTCAGTGTCGGCGGGATGACCTGGTCCCGCAACGCGAGTACGGTCAGGATCGACTCCACCGCGCCGACAGCACCGACCGAGTGGCCCAGTGCGGACTTGGGCGCGTACACCGCCGCGTTTCCGCCATGGGGGCCCAGCGCGTTGTTGATGGCCTTGCCCTCGGCCAGGTCACCGACGGAGGTACCGGTGGCGTGGGCGTTGACGTGATCGATGTCGCCGGGAGTAAGGTCGGCAAGCTGGATCGCGCGCGTCATGGCATATCCAGCACGTTCACCGTTGGGGTCCGGCGCCACCATATGGAAGCCGTCGGAGGTGATGCTGGCACCCATCAGCCGGGCCAAAATGTTTGCGCCGCGGGCCTTGGCGTGCTCTTCGGTCTCGATGACCATCAGCGCGCCCGCTTCGCCGAACACGAACCCGTCGCGGTCCTTGTCGAACGGCCTGCAGGCGCCCGGCGGGTCGTCGTTGTTCGTCGACATCACGATGCGCATCTGCGCGAAGCCGGCGATCGGCACCGCCTCGATCTTGGTCTCCACGCCGCCGCAGACCGCGATGTCGGCCTCACCGAGCACGATCTGCTGCCAGGCCCGCGCGATGCCCTCCGAACCGGACGCGCACGCCGACACCGGCGTCATCACCCCGGCCTTAGCCTTGCGCTCCAGACCGACTGCGGCGGCCGCGCCGTTGGGCATGTACATCTGCACGGCCAGCGGGGACACCGCTTTCATGCCGCGCACGCGCATGTCGTCGTAGCCGAAGACCAGCTCCTCGGTAGACCCCATGCCGGTGCCGATCGACACCGCCAACCGCGTGGTGTCGACCTCGGGGGCGCCGGCGTTGTCCCATACCCGCCGGCCCAGAACGGTGGCCATCTTCTGCAGGTAGCCCATCCGGCGGTTCTCGATCCGCGACAGCTGGCTGTCGAACTCCTCGACGAGATGCCCGCCGATGCGCACCGGCAGGTCGAACTCCTCCACGAACGGATCGTCGAGTTTGCGGATACCACTTTGGCCGTCCAGCAGCATCTTCCACGTGGTTTCCGCATCAGATGCCAGGGCAGTTGTCATGGCCATGCCGGTGACAACCACATTGGGGAACGCTTTCCCCGTAACCAGCTCTGTCATGAGTGTCGGAAAAGTTCCTTCCTGACTGTCAGTAACGCCCGAAGGCAAGCGCGACGTTGTGCCCGCCAAATCCGAACGAGTTGTTGATCGCGTACTGGTAGTTGCCGTAGCGCGGTTCGCCCGCGACGACGTCGAGATTGATTTCTGGATCGGGTGTTTCGTAGTTCAGGGTGGGCGGGATGACACCGTCTCGCAGGGTGAGCACCGTGAGCACCGACTCCAGCGCACCGACCGCGCCGATGGAGTGACCCAGCGCCCCCTTCGGCGCATACACCGCAGCATGTTCGCAGCCGGCGACCCGAATGGCGTTGGCCTCAGCCGTGTCACCGATCGGGGTAGCAGTCGCGTGAGCGTTGATGTGGTCAATGTCCTCAGGCGACAAGCCCGCCAGCTCGAGCGCGCGGATCATCGCTTTACCGGCACGGATTCCGTCGGGCGCAGGCGCCACCATGTGGAAGGCGTCGGAGGTGATACCGGCGCCCATCAGGCGGGCCAAAATGGTTGCGCCGCGGGCCTTGGCGTGTTCCTCGGTCTCGATCACCATGAGCGCGCCGGCTTCGCCGAACACGAACCCGTCCCGGTTCTTGTCGAACGGACGGGACGCGCCCTCCGGGTCGTCGTTGCGGGTCGACATGGCTCGCATCATGGAGAACGCCGCGATCGGCAGCGCCTCGATGCCGCCCTCGACGCCGCCGCAGACCGCAATGTCCGCGTCGCCCATGACGATCTGCCGCCACGCATGCGCAATGGCTTCCGAACCGGACGAGCACGCCGACACCGGGGTCATCACTCCGGCGCGGGCGCCCAGTTGCAGACCGACCGTCGCAGCGGCCCCGTTCGGCATGATCATCTGAACCGCGAGCGGGGACACCTTGCGGGGCCCGCCCTCGTTCATCAGGTCATAGCTCTCGACGATCCGCTCGGCGCCACCGAGACCGGTGCCGACGACCACCGCGAACCGGTCCGGGTCGACCTCCGGGCTTCCGGCGGTCTCCCACAACTGGCCGCCGAGCAGCTTGGCCATCCGCTGGACGTACGACATGCGCCGCAGGTCCAGGCGGCCCATGTGCGCGTCGACGGGATCCTTGAGGTGACCGCCGATCTTGACCGGCAGATCCCACTTGTAGACGAAGTCGTCTTCAAGGACGTGGATGCCGCTCTCGCCGGCCAACAAGCCTTTCCACGTGCCCTCGATGTCCGCCGCGATGGACGTCGTCGCCGTGACGGCGGTTACCACAACGCTGGGGTAACCGCCGTTAGCAGTGGAAGGTCTGGTCACTTCTCGGCTTGCGCTTCCGCAATCCGGGCCCGGACGGCCTCGACCTTGTCGGGGTTCTCCGCCTCGATCTTGGCGCGGATCGCCTCGGCCGCTTCGGGGTTCTCTTCCTCGAGCTTCTGGATGTACTCGACGACGTCACCGACGGTGCGCAGTCCGGCGAGGTCCTCGTCGGGGATCTTCACGCCGTACTTGTCCTCGGTCTGCACGGCGATCTCGACCATCGACAGCGAGTCGATGTCCAGGTCGTCGACGAACGACTTCTCCGGGGTGACCTCGGAGGGCTCGATACCGGTGACCTCTTCGATGATCTCGGCGAGGCCGGCGATGATTTCTTCCTGAGTGACGGGCACAGTGGCTTCCCTTCGTAATGTGTTGTGTTACTGGTGAAAACGTGCGGTTTGTGCGTTACGTGCGGTATCTGGTGCGTGACGTATCTCAAATGGGTAGCGAAGTCGTGCTATTCGGTTGTTGCCCCGGGTTGGCGACGAGGCCTTCGCCTCGTGCCAAAGCTTGGTAAGCGTTACAACTGCGCCAACCCCTCGAGGTCTGCGGGGGATTTGACTGCGTGCGTCGGAACGCCCCGAAGTTCCCGCTTGGCGATCCCGGCCAGAGTGCCCGCGGGTGGGAACTCCACGATCGCCGTGACATTGCGCTGACGCAGGGTTTCGGTGCACAGATCCCAACGCACCGGCCGGGTCAGCTGGGCGACCAGCTTTTCGATCGCCGCCTGCGCCGACGATACCGGCTGACCGTCGTAGTTCGACAGCAGCGTGGCGGTGGGCTCGGCGGTCGCGACGTTGGCCGCGGCCGCCGCGTAGCCCTCGAGGGCCGGCGACATGAACTCGGTGTGGAAGGCCCCGGCCACGCCCAGCGGACGCACCCGCGCCTTGGCCGGCGGGTCTTCGGCGAGCTTGTCCAGCGCGTTCAGCGGGCCGGCCGCGACGATCTGGCCTGCGCCGTTGCGGTTGGCCGGCACCAGCTCGAGCTCCTCAAGCCGGCGCAGCACGTCGGCCTCGTCGCCACCGAGCACCGCCGACATCCCGGTCGGCTCGAGCGCGCACGCCTTGGCCATCTCGGCGCCGCGGGTGGCGGCCAGCGAAACGGCGTCGTCGGCAGAGATGACGCCGGCGATCGCGTACGCAGCGATCTCGCCGACGGAGTGGCCGGCAACGACCAGGTCGGTGTCGTTGAACAAACCGCGCCTGGTGAGCTCCTGGTGGGCCAGCAGCGTGGCGGCAACGACCAGGGGCTGGGTGACGGCGGTGTCGGTGATCTCTTCGGCCGACGCGGTGGTGCCCAGCCGGGCCAGGTCCAGACCGCTCGCCGCCGACCACGCCGCGATCTGTTCTGCCGCGCCGGGCAGTTCCAGCCAGGGCGCGAGCATTCCGGGTGTCTGCGAGCCCTGTCCGGGCGCGAGCAACGCGATCACGTGTCTAAGAGAACACTGTGAAGACGGTTTTGCGGGGTGTAACAGATTATGAACCTTGTCTTAGGTTTTTGTGGAGCTCCCACAAAACACCCTTGGATGCGATGCGTTTGATATCGTGCCGCGATCTCTCACTAGGCGTGGCGGGCACCCAGCGATGTGAGCTTGGTCGCCGCCGGCGGGGTCGCCGTCGGGTTTCCGATGCTGGAGTGATGCATCTGGTAGGCCAGGTGGCCGACCGTGGAAGCCACCCGCAGGACGTACGCGTCGCGCGGATCGGTGGGATCGCGGCCGGTGAATTCGGCGATGCGCTTGAGTCGGTAGCGCACCGTGTTTGGATGAACGAACAACTTTCGGGCGCACGCCTCGATCGCGCCGCCGCAGTCCAGGTAGGCGTCGAGAGTCTCGGTGAGCGTCGGGCCCGCGTCGGCCAGCGGCCGCATCACGTCGGTGTGCAACGCCGCGACCGCCGACGCGTCGCCCATCAGGGCGCGTTCTGGCAGTAGCTCTCGTGCCTGCACGGGCCGCGGCGCCCCGCTCCAGCCGGCGACGGCGTTCATGCCGGAGATCGCTTCGCTGGCGCTGTGGTAGGCCGCTGTCAGCGACGGCGCTGTGGGGCCGATCACCACCGGCCCGTCGGAGAACGCGTCCAGCAGGTCACCCAAGAACTTCTCGGTGGGTGACAGGTGACCGGACACGATCGCCACCAACCAGGTGCCGTGCACGTCGGTCAGAGCCGCGCGACCGTGCCGGGCCGCCACATCCCGGACGTCTTGACTGGCTTTGCGGCTGTCCCCCTGGCTGTCCCTGCCCGGTGCCGGGGTGCCCACCACCACCGTCGCCGGCGCGGTGGTGTCCCAGTTCAGCGCGGCCGCCCGAGAGAGCAGCTCGGGCCCGGTGTCACCGCGCACCACCGCGTCGACGACGCTGGCCTCCATTCGGCTGTCCCAGGTGCCGCGAGCTTCGGCCGCGTCGGCGTAGGCGGTGGCGGCGGTGAAGGCCAGATCGCGGCTGTACTTCAAGATGCCCACCATCAGCGCCGTCAGCTGCTCTTCGGAATGGGCCAGCAGCGGCACGACTTCTTCGAAGTACTCCATGGTGACCCGCACCATGTCGACCGAGTGGCGCAGCGCAATCCGGCGGGTCAGATCCTGGGGCACCAGTTCGAAGGCCTGGGCGGTGTAGCTGACATTGCTGCGCGGATCCTGCATCCATTCGACGAAGTTCACCACCGCGGTCTGCACCACCAGCGCCACGCTGGCGCGCTGCGAGGCTTCCAGCTCGGCGAAAAACGGCAACCGATCCTGCATCGCCGAGACGGCTTCGGTGGCCAGCCGGCCCGAGTATTGCTTGAGCCGGCGCAGCAGCGACTCGGGCACGGTGTCCAGCAGCTCGAGCGTCGAACGTGGCAGGGCCGCGAACTGTTTGTCAGGCATCCCTAAAACTTACGCCCCATTTGTGGATGTTCCCGCCAAGCGCGCGGGTCTGCTAGGCGCCGGGGCCCGGGTCAGACGTCTGCGCCGGCGCGGCCCGCACGTCGGCGATCTCGTATTGCCGTGCCGCCGCGACGGCCACCGACGGGTCGATCTCGCCCTCTCGGGCCAGCGCCTCCAGCACCGCCACAACTTGGGACTCCGCGTCGGTGTTGAAGTAGCGCCGGGCGGCGGGCCGGGTATCGGAGAAACCGAACCCGTCGGTGCCCAACGTGACGTAGCGCCGCGGCACCCAGGGCCGGATCTGCTCAGGAACCGCCCGCATCCAGTCCGACACGGCGATCACCGGCCCGCTGGATTCGGTCAGCGCCTGCGTCACATAGGGCACCCGCGCCGGACGCTCCGGGTGGCGCAGCTTCTCGGTCTCGATGGCCACCCCTTCGCGGTTCAACTCGCTCCAACTGGTCACCGACCACACGTCGGCGGCGACATCCCACTCGGCGGCCAACATGTCGGCGGCTTTCAGCGCCGACGGCATAGCGACCCCGGACGCCAGGATCTGGGCGGTGTTGGCGCGCTGCTCGCTGGCCGACCGGTACCGGTAGATGCCGCGCAGCAGACCTTCGGGGTCGAAGTTCTCCGGCTCGGGCGGCTGGACATACGGCTCGTTGTAGACGGTGATGTAGAAGAAGACGTTTTCCGGGTTCTCGCCGTACATGCGAGCCAGGCCGCTTTCGATGATGTACGCGACCTCGTAGGCGAAGGCCGGATCGTAGGAGACCACCGCCGGGTTGGTGCTGGCCAGCAACAGCGAGTGGCCGTCGGCGTGCTGCAGGCCTTCGCCGGTGAGCGTGGTGCGTCCGGCGGTGGCGCCCAGCAGGAATCCGCGCGCCATCTGATCGCCCGCTGCCCACAGGCCGTCGCCGGTGCGCTGAAAACCGAACATCGAATAGAAGATGTAGACCGGGATCATCGGCTCGTTGTGCGTCGAGTACGACGTGCCCGCCGCGGTGAAGCTGGCCACCGCCCCGGCTTCGTTGATGCCCTCGTGCAGGATCTGACCGGCTTGGCTTTCCTTGTACGCCAACATCAAATCGGCGTCGACCGAGGTGTACAGCTGGCCGTTGCGGTTGTAGATCTTGAGGTTCGGAAACCACGAGTCCATCCCGAACGTGCGCGCCTCGTCAGGAATGATCGGGACTATGCGGTGACCAACTCCATCTTTTCCGCTGTCGCGCAACACTTCCCGGAACGTGCGCACCGTCGCCATGGTGGTGGCGACCTCCTGGGTGCCCGATCCCTTTTTCAGCGACTTGTAGGTGTCGCGGCCCGGCAGCGTCAACGCCTTGGATTTGGTGCGACGCTCGGGCACGAACCCGCCGAGCGCGCGGCGCCGGTCGAGCATGTAGCGAATCTCCGGGGCTTCCGGGCCCGGGTGGTAGTACGGCGGCAGGTAGGGATCCTCTTCGAGCTGAGCGTCCGACACCGGGATGCGCTGGGTGTCGCGGAACTCTTTAAGGTCTTCCAGCGTCAGCTTTTTCATCTGATGCGTGGCGTTTCGGCCCTCGAAATGCTTGCCCAGCGCGTAGCCCTTGATGGTCTTGGCCAAGATGACGGTCGGCTGGCCCTTGTGCTCCACCGCAGCGCGGTAAGCCGCATACACCTTCCGGTAGTCGTGACCGCCGCGCTTGAGGTTCCAAATCTCTTGATCCGAAAGGTTTTTCACCAGATCCTTGGTGCGCGGATCGCGGCCGAAGAAATGCTCGCGCACATAACCGCCGTCGTTGGCCTTATAGGTCTGGTAGTCGCCGTCGGGCGTGACGTTCATCAGATTGACCAGCGCGCCGTCGCGGTCGGCGTGCAGCAACGCGTCCCACTCCCGGCCCCAGATCACCTTGATGACGTTCCAGCCCGCACCCCGGAAGAACGACTCGAGCTCCTGGATGATCTTGCCGTTGCCGCGCACCGGGCCGTCGAGGCGCTGCAGGTTGCAGTTGATCACGAAGGCCAGGTTGTCCAAGGCTTCCAGCGCGGCGACATGCGCGAGCCCGCGGCTTTCGGGTTCGTCCATCTCGCCGTCACCCAAGAAGCACCACACGTGCTGATCGGAGGTGTCTTTGATGCCGCGGTCGTGCAGGTAGTGGTTGAACCGGGCCTGGTAGATAGCGTTCATCGGGCCGATACCCATCGACACGGTGGGGAATTCCCAGAAGTCGGGCATCAGCCGCGGATGCGGGTACGACGGCAGCCCGCCGCCGGGATGGCTGTGCTCCTGACGGAAGCCGTCGAGCTGATCTGCGGACAGTCGTCCTTCCAAGAAGGCGCGCGCGTAGATGCCGGGGGAGGCGTGGCCCTGGATGAAAACCTGGTCGCCGCCGCCCGGGTGGGACTTGCCGCGGAAGAAGTGGTTGAAGCCGACCTCGTACAACGCCGCCGAGGAGGCGTAGGTCGAGATGTGGCCGCCCACCGAGACGCCGGGGCGCTGGGCGCGGTGCACCATGATGGCCGCGTTCCACCGGATCCAGGCGCGGTAGCGGCGCTCGACGTCCTCGTCGCCGGGGAACCACGGTTCCAGTTCGGTGGGGATGGTGTTGACGTAGTCGGTCGACGTCAGCGCCGGGATCGCCACCCGTTGCTCGCCGGCGCGTTCCAGCATCCGCAAAAGCAGATAGCGTGCCCGCGCCGGCCCCGAGCGGGCCAGCAACTCGTCGAAGGACTCCAGCCACTCCGATGTTTCCTCGGGGTCGATGTCCGGCAGGTAGGACGCGACCCCTTCGCGGATCACCCGTACACGGTCGTGTTCGCTTGTGTTGCTTGAGTTTTTGGCCAGATCGTGGCGCACGAACTCGGTAGTCAACTTCCGCTCCTTGTTTGGCGGTTCATCAGCTTCTCACGGGTTCCGCCGCGGGAAAGCTGTCGTCGTCTTCTATCGTGCCGCACCCGGGCCCATCGCGGTGCGGGCGGGCGGAATCCGGCGAGGGGCACATCGTCGCCGGGCGTCGAGGGCAGCCGGGATGGCGAACCGGTAACGTCACGAACTGTGCTGATCGGATGGTCTGCCCTGATGCCGCGCGGATCCACAGACCCGGCAACGGGCGGTCCGGTTGCGCGTCGCGTGCGAATCGGCGCCCTGGCGCTCGGCGGCGTCGCCGCGCTGGTGATGGGCATTGTGGGCTGCACCAGCATCACCGAGGGCACCCCGGCGGCTGACACGGCGGTTGCCCCGGCCTACCGGGCGTCGGTGTCCGCGTCGGTGTCGGCCTCGTCGGCGACGTCACGAGTCCGGGAGTCTCAGCGGCAGCAGTCACTGACCACCAAGGCGGTGCGCGCCGCGTGTGAGTCGTTCGCCACGACCAGCAAGGACGCCATCGACAAGGTGAATGCGTTTGTCGGGGCGTTCAATCAAGGGGCTGACACCGGCCCGACCGAAGGTCCGGCCATCGAAGCGCTCAACAACACCGCCGACACTGTGGCCGGCAGTCTGAGCGCCGTACTGTCGCAGCAGCTGCGCGACGGGCTCAACGGCTATGTCGACGCTGCCCGTTCGGTGGCCAACGCGATTGCCTCGCATGCGCCGACGCAGGAGTTCAACCGGCGAGTCGATCAGCTCAACGACACCAAGACAAAGGCGTTGAAACTGTGCCTTGCCTCCTTTTGAGTCACCGGTGTAGGTCGGCACCTTGCTGTGCGACGATAGTGCGCATCGCACGGCGCGATTGAGAAGTTGAAGGAGGTCCCACGGTGGTCGCGGCGGATGACGCCCCGAACTACGCCCGCAAACTGGGCATCCAACGAGGGCAGGTTGTCCAAGAGTGGGGATGGGACGAGGACACCGACGACAACATCCGCGCCGACGTGGAGGACGCGTGCGGTGGCGAGCTGCTCGACGAAGACACCGACGAGGTTGTCGACGTGGTGTTGTTGTGGTGGCGTGACGGTGACGGCGATCTGGTGGACACCTTGATGGACGCGATCACGCCGCTCGCCGACGATGGGGTGATCTGGGTGCTCACCCCTAAGACCGGCCGGCCCGGGCACGTGCTGCCCGCTGAGATCGCGGAGTCGGCGCCCACGGCGGGCCTGATGCCGACTTCGTCGGTCAACCTCGGTGACTGGAGCGCCAGCCGGCTGGTGCAGCCGAAGTCGCGCGCCGGACGACGCTGATGTTGCCCGTCGGGTCGACCGCGCCGGATTTCACACTGCGCGACCAGAACCAGCAACCCGTCACTCTCAGCAGCTACCGCGGCGCCAAAAACGTACTGCTGGTGTTCTTCCCGCTGGCCTTCACCGGAATCTGCCAAGGCGAACTCGACCAGCTGCGCGATCACCTGCCCGAGTTCGAGAACGACGACAGCGCCACGTTGACCATTTCGGTGGGCCCGCCACCAACCCACAAGGTGTGGTCGGTCGAGAACGGTTTCCTGTTTCCGGTGCTCTCGGACTTCTGGCCGCATGGCGCGGTCAGCCAGGCCTACGGCGTCTTCAACGAGGACGCCGGATTCCCGAACCGCGGCACCTTTGTCGTCGATCGCTCGGGGGTGATCCGCTTCGCCGAGATGAAGCAGCCCGGCGAAGCCCGTGACCAGCGGTTGTGGACCGACGCGTTGGCGGCGCTGAAGGTTTGACTTTGCGCGAGTGTGCGTGTTTGCGTGCGACACGCCGAGCAGGCGCGGCATTCTGTGCACGTTCGTCGCGGGTTTCGGTTTTTGGGGCCCTGGCCGCCGGGCGTGTAGCCTCCGCGGGGCGGGGCGCGTAGCTCAGTGGTAGAGCTCTGGTTTTACACACCAGCGGTCGGCGGTTCGATCCCGTCCGCGCCCACCGAGCGTTGCCTAGACGCGACTCGCCGCGAAAGCCGCAGCCTGCCCGGGCATTCCGGAATGGGCATAGGACAGATGGGCTGGGGAAGACATCTCCTCTTGTGAGGGCGGCGTCAGCGGCCCTGGCGTGCACACCGGATCTCCGTCCGCACACAAGTCGATCGCCTTGGCCCCGTACCACGGGCTGATCGCGCTGATCGGCGCCCCCAGATATCTGTCCGATGGATTTCCGAAGACAGCGACCGCGGCAACGTGATCGGCCACGTCCTGCGGTAGCGAATCGGGGACAAAGCCCGCAACCGGTGCTTGGGCGATAGTGATCAGATCGATCACCAACGCGCCCTGCGAGTAACCACCGAGAACGATCTTGGTGTTGGGGCAGTTCGCGGCCATGGACTGGACGTGAGCGCTCGCATCATTGGCGCCGGCGTTCGCCGACGGGGCGAAATCGAAAGTGGCCGGATAGTTGACGGGGTACACCCCGACGGACCTGCCACCCACTTGGGAACGCAGGGAATCGACGAACTCCTGTCCGACCACGCCGACACCCGGCGGCTCGGTGGTGGCGCGCGCGAAAGTCACCTCCACGTCGGGGCAGGCAGCAGCGGACGCCGGCGCGATGAGTGCGTTGAAGGGCGTCGCGGGGACCGTCAGCGCCGCGGCAACAAACCAATGAGCGAAGTGGTGCCCGCTCACGTCTCAATCCTGACATCCGGGGACGCGCTGCGGACCAAAACCGCAATCGGCGACTATGTAATGCATGACCGAGATCAGGCCGTACCGCATCGACGTTGCCGACGACGTTCTCGACGATTTGAGGTCGCGGTTGGCGCGTACTCGCTGGCCGGAAGCCGAGTGCGTGGACGACTGGAGTCAGGGAATTCCGTTGGGCTACACGCGCGAGCTGGCTCGGTACTGGGCCGAAGGCTACGACTGGCGCTCCCGGGAGGCCGCGCTCAACCGATTTGATCAGTTCGTCACCGAAATCGACGGGCTGGACATCCATTTCATCCACCAACGGTCGCCGGACCCGGATGCTTTCCCGCTGATCATCACCCACGGCTGGCCCGGCTCGATCGTCGAGTTCCACAAGGTCATCGAGCCGTTGACCAATCCCACGGCGCACGGCGGGCGGCCCAAAGATGCGTTTCACGTGATCTGCCCGTCGCTTCCGGGCTACGGCTTCTCCGGCAAGCCCACTCGCAGCGGGTGGGGAGTCGAAAAGATTGCGCGAGCCTGGGAAACCCTCATGCTGCGGCTGGGATACGACCGCTACGGCGCGCAGGGCGGCGACTGGGGCGCCGCCGTCACCACCCAGATCGGCCGCAACCGCGGTCACTGCGCCGCGATTCACCTCAATATGCCGATCGGTCGTCCCCCCGCTGATCTCACCGAGCTGACCGAGGAAGAGCAGCGTGTCCTCGCGGACCTGGCAGAGCATCGGCGTTGGGGCACAGGGTATTCCAAGCAGCAGTCCACCCGGCCGCAGACATTGGGCTACGGCTTGGTCGATTCGCCGGTCGGGCAAATGGCCTGGATTGTCGAGAAATTCTGGGCCTGGATGGACTGCGACGGGCACCCCGAGAACGTGCTCAGCCGCGACGAGCTGCTCGACAACGTGATGATGTACTGGGTCACCGCTAGCGGCGCGTCGTCAGCCCGCTTGTACTGGGAGAGCTTTCGCGTCTGGGGCGGGATGGGCCGGGTCGAAGTGCCCACGGGCGTGGCCATGTTCCCAAAGGAAATCCTGCGCGCACCACGACACTGGTGTGAGCCCAACTACCACATCACCCACTGGACGACCATGCCGCGCGGCGGACACTTTGCGGCGTTCGAGCAGACCGACCTGTTTGTCGACGACGTACGCGCGTTCTTCGCGACGGTACGCTGACGCGCTGCGTCGCTTGCCGATTCACCCGGGTGGCGCGAAGAACTCCAGGGCGATCCCGTCCGGGTCACGGAAGCTCAGGCCTGAGCCGTAGTGCGCGTCGACGATGCCGCCGTGCGCGATACCGAGCTCGCCCAGCCGCGTCTCCCAGTTCTCCAGCTCGGCGCGGCTGGCGCAGCCGAAGCCGACATGGTCGAGGCCGACGCGAAACTCGCTGAACTTCTCGCCGGCCGCCGGTTGGTCGTGCTGGTGGATACCGAATATCGTGCCTCCGGCCAGAATCCATGCCTGGTGCCGGAAGCCGGCGTCGGTGTGCTCGTCGAGCAGCGGGTCGGCGCCGAACAAGGTGCGGTACCAGGGGCCGCTGACCTCGATATCGTGCACCGTCACCGCGACGTGGTTGAGCGCCGGGAACGCCATGGATCCGCCTTTCTGCTAGACGATTCGCCGGCCCGCCACGAGCGGGTCAGCTCAGAAGTGTGATCTACGCCGCAAATCTCGGGCAATGAGGCGAACGCCACGTTTACGGTCGTCGGCAAATCGGTAACGATAGTTAGCATGACTTCACAACTGACGCCCGAACGCACGACTTCGAGTCGGCCCAAGACGCCCAAGAAGACGGATGAAACCCAAGAGCGGATTCTGCTGCAGCCGTGGTTCTGGATGGCGGTGTTGTGCATGATCGCCATGGTGTTGCTGGTCGCATTCGGCTAGCCGCTACACGATTCGCCATCCACGTCGGGCGCGAAATCTCATGTCCCACAGGTAGATCCGATAGCCCAGGATCCATGCCCGGTGTGGAATGAGCCGGTCGGCCAACCGCAGCGCGGCCAATAGCCACTCGAAGCGCCGCTGCTGGGAGTCCGACCAATCGAGGTTCATCATGGTGCGAAACTCCGGTGCCAGAAAGCCGGTCGTCGCGAACAGGTTGAACCGTCCCGCGACCGCGTGCAACGGCCACGGCAGAAACACCAGCGAGGCCACGCCGAGCAGGTGTTCGCGTACCGGCGGGTCGATGCGCAGCTGATCCAGCGAGCGCTTCCAGTACTCGTCGAACGCGACCCTGTCCGGCGGCCACATATCCTCACGCACCTGCAACGTGGTGCCCAACCGCTTGGCGTCCCGGTAGACCGCGTCGGCGGTGGCGTCGTCGAGCGGCCCGTGCAGGAACTCGTGTTGGTCGACGAAGTAGCGATACAGGCACGCTGCTACCCAGAGCTGCAACTGCGGATCAAAGGCGTTGTAGGACAACGGACTCTGTGCCGTCGACTTAACCTGCCGGTGTGCGGTATCGACGGCCGCGCGAATCAGCTCGCGGTCGGCGTCGCTTCCGATGGTGGCCACCGCCAGGTACGTGCCGGTGGTGCGAGCCCGCTTGAACGGATGCTTGTAGACATTGCCACTGTCCACCGGGCTTTCCAGCATGCCGTAGCCAACTCCGGGAAGCGACAACTGCATGATCACGTTCGCCGCGGGCAACAGCATCGCCGCGGGGTTCAGCAGGTCGGCGACGCGGGTCGCGGCCCGTTTCGTCATGAGCCGTTCTCCATATAAGCGAGTAGACCACGTAGATACGCCGCTGGATAGCGTTGCGGCCGGCCGACGCCCTCACGCTCTCCAATGCCGCCGGTATGAGACCCTGCCGGGGTGCGGATGGTGACACGCCAAACCCGGCTGGTCGGCGTCCTGATCGGCTACCTGGCAGACCTGCTGGCCGGTGACCCCCGACGGGGCCATCCGGTCGCGGGCTTCGGTGCTGCGGCTGCCGATTTGGAGCGGTTCACCTACCGCGACAGTCGGGCCGCCGGCATCGCTCATGTCGGCGTGTTGATCGGCGCGTTGGGCGCACTGGCTGCGGTGCTGCAGCGAGATGCCGACCGGCGTGGACCGCTGTGGTCGATTGCGGTCACTGCTGGCGCCACGTGGGTCTCGTTGGGGGGAGCCTCGCTGGTCCGCACCGCGCACGCGATGTCGGAGTTGTTGGACCGCGGCGACCTCGAAGCCGCGCGAGAGTTGCTGCCGTCGCTGTGCGGACGTGACCCCGCCCGTCTCGACAGGGCCGGGTTGGCCCGGGCGGCGCTGGAGTCGGTCGCCGAGAACACCTCCGACGCACATGTGGCGCCGCTGCTGTGGGCGGCGGTGGGTGGAGTCCCCGCGGTGCTGGTGTATCGCGGCATCAACACCTTGGACTCGATGATCGGGCATCGCTCACCGCGATATGTCCGATTCGGTTGGGCCGCAGCGCGATTGGACGATATTGCCAACTATGTCGCCGCCCGGGTGACCGCGGCGCTGGTTGTGGTGTGCGCACCCGCAGTCGGCGGCTCACCGCGCGACGCGGTGCAAGCGTGGCGTCGCGATGCGCCGCGACATCCCAGCCCGAACGCCGGTGTGGTGGAGGCAGCGTTCGCCGGGGCGCTCGGCGTGCGCCTAGGCGGACCCACGCACTACCACTATCAGCTGCAGATCCGCCCGACGTTGGGTGAGGGACCGACGCCGTCGGTGGGCGACTTGCGCCGCGCGGTGCTGCTTTCGCGCGTGGTGCAGGCCGCGGCGGCGGTGGCGCTGTGCGTCATCGCCGTCGGCCGTAGCGGTCGTTGAGTTTTTGCTCGACGGTCGTCGACGCAGTAGCGGCGTCGGTCGTGTGGCTCTTTTCCAGGCGGCGGGCGCGCACCTCGGAGAACGCGAAGTAGCCGAGGCCGATCGGGGCGAGGATGCCGAATGCGATCCACTGAATGCCATACGACAAAAACGGCCCGGCATCCAGGCGCGGGACCCCGATCACACCGAGCCCGCCGGGCTGGTTGTCGACCAGCTGCAGATACGACCCGGCCAACCGAACCCCTGTCAGCCCTGCCACCTGGGAGGTGTTGATCGAATACACCTGCTGGACACCGTCTTTGGCGAACGGTTCTTTGCCTGGTACGGGCGCCTCGGAATTGCGCAGCCGCGCCGTGATGGTCACGGTGCCGGGCGGCGGCGGTGGGATCGGCGGTATCCGCGAACCCTGCTCGGGTCGCACATAGCCGCGGTCGACCAGCACGGTCGGCCCGCCGTCGACGACGAACGGGGCCAACACCTCGAATGCCGGATTGCCGTCGACCACCCGTAAGCGGGCCAGCACCTGCGCATCGGGCAGGTAATGCCCGGTGGCCGTCACCTGGCGCCACTGTGCGTCGGGTGCTGACGAGTCTTGCTGCGGCAAAAGGTCTTTCAGCGGGACCGGTGCAGTGGTCAGGGAATGCTCGATCTGCTTGTTCTCGCGCGACG
The DNA here is from genome assembly GCF_010731635.1 of Mycobacterium noviomagense. NCBI lineage: Bacteria > Bacillati > Actinomycetota > Actinomycetes > Mycobacteriales > Mycobacteriaceae > Mycobacterium > Mycobacterium noviomagense. Next base: position 4,697,553 of record NZ_AP022583.1, on the reverse strand, counting down.
TCTTCGTGTTCTTGCCCAGTTGCCAGGGTGCAAGGACGCTAAAGCACAGGTAGGTGAACGCGATCACCACCAGCGCCAGGGCCAGCCACCCCGGTCGCAGCAGGAACGCGAAGCGCCGCATCAATGCCCGTTCTGCGCGAGCCGTTCGTCGACCCACCGGTGCAGGCCCGGCAATGCGGCCTCGATGATCGCGAAGACCTCTTCGAAGTCGTCATGGTCGCCGTAATAGGGGTCGACGACGTCGAGGGCATACCCGCCGGAGCGAGTGTCGAAGGACCGCAGCATTCGTATCCGGTCGGGCTCGACGCCCCACTGCTGCAACAGCCGGACATGGTTGCGGCTCAGCGCCACCAGCAAGTCGGCTTCCAAGTGGTCGGTGTCGAGTTGCGCGGCGCAGTGGGCGGTCGGATACCCGTGCGCGCGGAGCACCCGGGCGGCCCGTTCGTCGGCGCATTTGCCCACATGCCAGTTGCCGGTGCCCGCGCTGGTCACCCGCACTGCGTCGTGCAATCCACGCTGGCTGATCTGGTGGGCGAACATCTTCTCGGCCATCGGCGAACGGCAGATGTTGCCGGTGCAGACGAACGTGATGTGCAGTCTGGGGTCAGACACCGAGCGCCCTCCGCAGTTCGGCGACCGTCGCCACGTGCGTCACCGTCGGCGCGCTGTGGCCTGCGAAGTCGGCTTGCCCGTAGCCCCAGCCGACCACCACCGTGTCGATGCCATGGGCGGCCGCCCCTTCCACGTCATGCCAGCGGTCGCCGACCATGACCACACACTCGGGCAGCGGCTGCAATTGCGCCAGGGCATGCGCCAGCACGTCGGTTTTGCTGCTACGCGAGCCGTCGACGCTGGCGCCGGCGACGACCTCGAAGTGCTCGTCGAGCCCGAAGCGGGCCAGGATGCGTTGCGCGGTCGGTTCGGCCTTGGACGTAGCCACGGCCAGCCGGACGTCGGCGGCGCGCAAGTCAGCCAGCAGCGGCTCCATGCCGTCGAAAACGCGGTTCATCGCCCAACCGCGGGTGCTGTAGTCGGCGCGGTAGGCGGCGATCGCGGTTTCCGTGTGCTCACCAAGGCCCATCGACGCCAGCGTGTGGTGCATCGGGGGACCGACGATCCAGCCGGCCAGGTCACCGTCGGGAACAGCGGCACCCACCTGGCGCAGCGCGTGGCGGAAGCTGGAGACAATGCCGTCCGCGGAATCGGTGAGGGTGCCGTCGAGGTCGAAGATCACCAACTGCGGGCGACTCGCGGGAGAAGGAAGGCACTCCGATTCAGCCAAGACCGTATCTGTCACGTCCTCATTGTCCTTGACGGCCGGCGTGGTCGTGTCAGCTGCTCCGGATAGCTGGTCGACGGCGCGGCCCACTACTGTTTGACCCGTGGCGAGTCTGGACCCCGGTGCCTCGATCGCGCCGCCGGGAGCGCGGTATCACGGTGATCAGGCGGCCGAACCGGGCATGCTCGATTTCGCGGTCAACGTCCGCCACCGGCAACCGCCCGCGTGGCTGGTGCAGCGGCTGGCCGACCGGCTACCGGATCTGGCCCGCTACCCGAGTACCGACGACGAGCGCGCCGCGCGGGACGCGGTGGCTGCCCGCCATGGCCGCGCCCGCGACGAGGTGGCGCTGCTGGCCGGGGCGGCGGAAGGGTTCGCGCTGTTGAGCAACCTGCGGCCCCGGCGGGCGGCGCTGATCGCACCGTCGTTCACCGAGCCCGATGCGGTGCTGACCGCGGCCGGGGTGCCGGTGCACCATGTCGTGCTGCCCCCGCCGTTTCAGCTGGGTGCTGCCGAGGTGCCCGACGACGCCGACCTGGTCGTGGTCGGCAACCCGACGAACCCCACCTCGGTGCTGCACCCTGGCGAACAGATCCTTGCGCTGCGCCGCTCGGGCCGCGTCGTGGTGGTCGACGAGGCGTTCGCCGACTCGGTTCCCGGCGAGCCCGAGTCGCTGGCCGGTGACTCGTTGCCGGATGTGGTGGTGCTGCGCAGCCTCACCAAGACCTGGTCGCTGGCCGGCCTGCGGGTGGGCTACGCGCTGGGCGCCCCGGAGGTGTTGGCCCAGTTGACTGCACGGCGCGCCCACTGGCCGCTGGGCACCCTGCAGCTGGCGGCTATCGCGGCGTCTTGCGCGCCGGATGCGGTGGCCGAGGCCGCTGCGGGCGCACAGCGGCTGGCGGCGCTGCGCCCCGAGATGGCGGCCGCGCTGGAGTCGGTGGGCGCCGAGGTGGTCGACGGGCGGGCGCCGTTCGTGCTGTTCTCCATACCCGAAGCGGTGGCGCTACGAAAGCGCTTGGCGGACAAGGGGATAGCGGTACGCCGATGTGACACCTTCGTCGGGCTGGACGCACGGTATTTGCGGGCGGCGGTCCGCCCCGAGTGGCCTGTGCTGGTGGAGGCGATCGGCGAGCTCGCGATGAGCGGAGTGCCGCGATGAGCGTGAGGCTGCGCGATGTCATCGACGTGCTCGACGACGCCTACCCGCCGCAGCTTGCCCAGTCGTGGGATTCGGTGGGGCTGGTGTGCGGCGACCCCGACGATGCCGTGGAATCTGTGACCATCGCGGTGGACGCGACGGCGGCAGTGGTTGACGAAGTGCCCGATGGTGGTCTGCTGCTGGCGCATCATCCGCTGCTGTTGCGCGGCGTGGACACCGTCGCCGCCAGCACACCCAAGGGTGCGCTCGTGCATCGGCTGATCCGGTCCGGGCGTTCGTTGTTCACCGCGCACACCAATGCCGATTCGGCATCGCCGGGGGTGTCCGACGCGCTGGCGCAGGCGCTCGGCTTGACCGTCGAGGCGGTGCTCGAGCCGCGGACCGCCATCGCGGATCAGGACAAGTGGGTCATCTATGTGCCACCCGAGAACGCCGAGGCGGTAAGGGCGGCCGTGTTTGCGGCCGGCGCCGGCCACATCGGCGAGTACGCGTGCTGCAGCTGGAGCGTCACCGGCACCGGGCAGTTCTTGCCGCAGGAGGGGGCGTCGCCGGCCATCGGCAGCGTCGGCGCCGTCGAGCGGGTGGCCGAGGACCGGGTCGAGGTGATTGCACCGGCCCGGCTGCGCCGCGACGTCCTCTCGGCCATGCGGTCCGCCCACCCGTACGAGGAGCCCGCGTACGACATCTTTGCGCTGGCCCCGCCGCCCAGCGATGCCGGGCTGGGCCGCGTCGGCGTATTGGCAGAGCCGGAGCCGTTGCGCGAGTTCGTGTCTCGCGTCGAAAACGCCTTGCCGCAGACGTCGTGGGGGGTGCGCGCCGCCGGTGACCCCGACCTGCCGGTGTCGCGTGTCGCGGTGTGCGGCGGGGCGGGGGATTCGTTGCTGAGCACCGCCGCCGCGGCCGGCGTGCAGTCCTACGTCACCGCTGATCTGCGGCACCATCCCGCCGACGAGCATCGCCGGGCATCGGATGTGTCGTTGGTCGACGTCGCGCACTGGGCAAGCGAATTCCCGTGGTGCAACCAGGCTGCCGACGTCTTGCGGTCCCGTTTCGGCGAGTCGCTGCCGGTGCGGGTGTGTGCCATCCGCACCGATCCGTGGAACTTAGGGGGAAGCTAGTGACAGACACTGGGAGGGGGCAGCAATGAAAGCAGCAGTGACGCAACAACGTTCGTTGCTCGAGTTGTCGGAGTTGGATGCTGAGCTGGCACGCATCTCCTACCGGTCCAGCCACCTTCCGGAACGCCAAGAATACGAGCGGGTACAGGCTGAACACAGTGCGGCCAACGACCGGCTGGCGACTGTGCGAATTGCGTTGGAGGACCTCGACGCCCAGGTGTCGCGGTACGAGTCCGAGATCGATGCGGTGCGCCGCCGCGAGGATCGGGATCGCTCCCTGCTGCAGTCCGGCGCAACGGACGCCAAGCAGTTGAGCGAGCTGCAGCACGAGCTGGACACCCTGCAGCGCCGCCAATCCAGCCTGGAAGATTCGCTGCTGGAGGTGATGGAGCGCCGCGAGGAACTGCAGGCCCAGCAGGCCGCGGAGTTGGCGACGATCGATGCGCTGCAGGCCGAGCTGGCGAGCGTCCAGCAGGCCCTCGACGCCGCGCTGTCAGAGATCGACCAGGTCCGCCACCAGCGCGCGTCGCGACGCGACGAGCTGATCGCGGGACTCGATCCAGAGTTGATCGCGCTCTACGAGCGGCAGCGCTCGGCTCGCGGCGCCGGCGCCGGGGCGTTGCAGGGCCGTCGATGCGGTGCCTGCCGGATCGAAATCGACCGCGGCGAACTGGCCCGAATTTCGGCGGCCGCCGAAGACGACGTGCTGCGCTGCCCGGAATGCGGCGCGATCTTGTTGCGGGTCAAGGACTTCAACCGGTGAAGGTCATCGTCGAAGCCGACGGCGGCTCCCGGGGGAACCCCGGACCGGCGGGCTATGGGTCCGTCGTGTGGAACGCCGACCGCTCGACGGTACTGGCGGAAAGCAAGCAGGCCATCGGCCGGGCCACCAACAACGTCGCCGAATACCGCGGCCTGATCGCAGGTTTGGACGAGGCGGCGAAGGTGGGTGCCACCGAGGTCGCGGTGATGATGGATTCCAAGCTGGTGGTCGAGCAGATGTCAGGGCGCTGGCAAGTCAAGCACCCTGACCTTGCCGAACTGCACAAGCGGGCGTGGGCGCTGGCGTCGAGGTTCGAGCGGATCAGCTATACCTGGGTGCCGCGCGATCGCAACGCGCACGCCGACCGGTTGGCCAATGAGGCCATGGACGCCGCCGCCCAGGCCGAACAGGCGCCGCCGGAAGGCGAAGCAGCGCAGGCCGCACCGGTGCGCGAAACCACAAGTGCGCCAGGCTGGACGGGTGCCCGCGGCGCGCCCACCCGACTGCTGCTGTTGCGTCACGGACAGACAGAGTTCTCCGTGCACCGCCGCTACTCGGGACGCGGCGACCCCGCGCTGACCGATCTGGGGTGGCGGCAGGCCGACGCCGCTGCGCGGTATCTCGCGCAGCGCGGCGGGATCAGCGCCGTGGTCAGCTCACCGCTGCAGCGCTGCTACGACACCGCGACGACGGCGGCCAAAGGGCTGGGCCTGGACGTGACCGTCGACGACGACCTCGTGGAGACCGACTTCGGCGGCTGGGAGGGGCTGACGTTCGGTGAGGCCGCCGAACGCGACCCGGAGCTGCATCGCCGCTGGCTACGCGACACCAGCACCACACCGCCCGATGGGGAAAGCTTCGACCATGTCCACCAGCGGGTGCTGCGGGCACGCGACCGCATCGTCGCTGAGCACGGCGGCACGACAGTGCTGGTGGTGTCACACGTGACGCCGATCAAGATGCTGCTGCGCATCGCGCTGGACGCCGGGCCGGGCATCCTGTACCGGTTGCACCTGGACCTCGCGTCGTTGAGCATCGCGGAGTTCTACCCCGACGGCATGTCGTCGGTGCGGCTGGTGAACCAAACCGATTACTTGTAGCTCCAGGTGCGAAGTTGCTCCGCAACCTTGTCGAGATCGGCCAGCGCACCGCTGGCCACCCGGATCACGAATTCGAAGCGCGCGTCTTCCGGTGCGCTGATCCACTGGCCATTGATGGCAAGGAACGTTCGGCAGGCTGTCCACGCCAGACGCTTGTTTCCATCTACCAGCGCGTGGTTGCGCAGCAGTGAGTGGAACAATGCGGCGGCCTTGAGGTGCAGATCGGGATAGGCATCCTGGCCAAACACCGACGCACGTGGGCGCGCCAGGGCTGATTCGAGCAACCCGTAATCCGCCACCACGACGCTCTCCCCGACGGCGTGCACGGCGATGGTCAACAGGTCGTCGAGATCGAGGTACTCAGTCAACGGCGCCATTCCTCGAGGCCGACCGCGCCTCACCGTCGTCGGCATCAGCACGGGTCACGCGTCCTTAAGCCGCTCCAGGACGCCTGCCTCCTCGCGCAAGACGCGCTGCAGCGCCCTGGCAACGTTGTCCTTGTGTGTCCGTCGGGCGATGTACTCGTCGATGGCAGAGAGCGCGACGGCCTGCATCGACCGCCCCTCGGCCGCAGCCTGCCGGCGCAGCGCCTCAGTCTGCTGAGCATTGGTGCGCAAAGTCATGCCCATGCGCCGATGATACCGCAGTGATACCACCAGTTCGACATAGCGCTGCTCAGATGCAGCGCCGAGCTGGGCCTCAAACCCGGATGACCGTCAAGTCGGCCACGCCGTCGAGGGGATCCAAGTCGTGGTCCTGGGTAATAACGGGTAGCGCCCGGGACGCGGCGATGGCCGCGATCCAAAGGTCGTTGATTCGCACCCGTTGCAGGCTCTCGGCTAAGTGGATTCGCAGCCTGGCCCACATTCGAGCCGCTTCGTCGTCGACCGGCAACGCCTCCATGTCGGCCACGGATTCAAGCGTGCGAAGCCGTTGTGCCCGAATGCCGGAAGTGGTTGCGGCCAGTACCCCGGCGTTGAGTTCGGCGATGGTGATGACGGTGGTGGCGACCTCGGCGGGGATCAGCATCTCGTCGAGCTGCAGACCGGTTTCACTCGCGATGAAGACCGATGTGTCAAGGATTCCGGCCGCCGGCGCGGTGGTCATCGAATCGGTCGGAGATCGTCGGTGGTGTCACCGGCGAGAGCAGCAAGGTCGTCGCGCAGACCCGGATCAGCCTGCGCGCGCTGCAATCTGGCCAAGAACTCGCGTTTCGTCAGCCAGCGACGGCGCGGGGCAACCGGGGTCAGACGTGCGACCGGACGCCCCTTGACCGTAATGGTGATGTCCTCCCCGGCTTGGACACGTCGGAGCACGCCAGCCGTATCGTTTCGCAGGTCGCGAGAGGCCACATCCGACATGCTACGAGCGTAGCATCTTCGTAGCAGGCCGCTCAGCGACTCGGCGTGAACTCCACCGGCAGCGCCAACGGCGAGCGGAACGCCACCCCGACGACGCGCGGCTTCGGCGCCTTGGGGTCCAGCCGCAGATCGGGCAGCCGGTCAAGCAGCGCGGTGATCGCGACGGTCGCCTCCATCCGCGCCAGATGCATCCCGAGGCACAGGTGCGGACCGCCGCCGAAAGTCAAGTGCGCGATGTTCTTTCGGGTGAGGTCGAAGCGGTCGGGGTCGGGGTAGCGCGTCGGATCCCGGTTGGCGGCCGCGACGCTGACGTTGACGTTCGTGCCCGCGGGGATCTTGATCCCGCCGAGTTCGCAGTCGCGAGCGGCTACCCGCATCACCGAGGTGATCGGCGGCTCCCAACGCAGCGCCTCCTCGAGCGCGCTACGTACCAGGCCGTGGTCCGCGCGCACCGCTTCCATCAGCGCGGGCTCGGTGAGCAAGGCGACCAACAAGTTTCCCGACGCTCGGTAGGTGGTCTCGACCCCGGCGGGCAAGATCAGCAGCAGGAAGGCGAAGATCTCGTCGTTGGAGAGCCGCTCGCCGTCGATCTCGGATTCGGCGAGCGTGCTGATCAGGTCGTCCTGCGGGGCGCGGCGCCGCTGGGCAAGAATCCCGCCGAGGTATTCCTTCAACGCTGCCGAGGCGGCGATTCCACGTTCCCAGTCGTAGACCACATTGAGCAACTCGATCGACAGCCGCTGGAAGCGCGGATAATCCGCTCGCGGTAACCCCATGATCCGTGCGATGACCTGAACCGGGAACGCGAACGTGAACTCGCGGACCAACTCGGCTCGCCCGCGGGGTCCGAACCGGTCGATGAGCTCGTCGACCACCACCTGCACCAGTTCGCTGCGCCACCGTTCCAGCAGCGTCGTCCGAAACGACGGCGACACCAAGGCCCGGCTGGCGCGGTGCTCGGCGCCCTGCAGTTCCAGCAGGGTTCGGCCCATGACCGGACCCATGATGTGCTCGTAGATGGACGACGAAAACGTGTCCGGGTGGGTGAGCACAAACTGGCACTCGTCGTAGCCGAGCACGGTCACGCCCGCCACGCCGAGTGTCTGGCTGACGGTCTCGCTGAACGGATTACCGACCATCACCCGGTGTTTGGCCCGGGCCTCACGCAGCCGCTCGTGCACGTTCTCCACCTGCATGAGCAGCCCGCCCTGCATTTCGGCCGGGTCGAACTCGTCCACCTGGCTCACGGCGGGCTCCTAGCGTGCTCCGGCCGGGACGGTCTCGGTGTCGCGTCCGGACCGCAGCACGGCGCCGGGCAGGGCGCCGGTGGCTGCGCCGTCGTGACAGACCTCGACGCCACCGACCCACACCGAGGCGATTCCACGGGCATCGGCGACCAGCCTCGGCGCTCCGGCGGGAAGGTCGTAGCGGGTTCGTTCGGGCCCGTGGTCGACGGTCGCCGGGTCGAACAGCACCAGGTCGGCGTGGCAGCCGGGGCTGATCCGGCCGCGGTCGCGCAGCCCGTAGAGCCGGGCCGGCACGTCGGTGATCAGCCGCACGGCCTCTTCGAGCGTCACCACCTGGTGTTCCCGGACCCCCTGCCCGAGCAGCGAGGTCGTATAGATGGCACCGCACATCATGTCCAGGTGGGCGCCGGCATCCGAGCCGCCGATGACGGCATCCGGGTGGCGCCACACCTGCGCCCGTGCCCGCCAGTCGGCGGCATCGTCGCCGGTCCGCGGCGGCATGAGCCCCGTGCGCAGTTCGTCGGCGACCACGATGTCGCACAGCGTGTCGAACGGTTCACCGCCGCGGGCGGCAGCGACCTCACCCACGGAACACCCAGTGGCGTCGGCGTTTTCGGGTGCGAATGTCTCGACGAGGATCAGCCGCTCCCAGTGCGACAGCCCACGCAGGATGCCGGCCGCCTCCGACTGGGCGCCCTCGTTGAGCCGGCGGCGCACCTGCGGATCGGCGAGTGCCTTGAGCCGCTCGGGCACCGGCAGGTGCATGGTGTCGCGCCAGCCGGGCAGCCCGTCGAGCACGAAGCCGGTCAGAAACGACAGCCGAATCGTCATGGCGTGCGGCAGCGTCAGTGCCACCACCCGGCCACCGCGCTCGGCGGCGACTTCCGAGGCCCGCAGTTGCCCTTTGTGCCCGGCGGGATTCGCCGCCGATACGCCCAGCACGTTCCAGTTCAGCGGGCGGTCCGCGGCCAGCGACATGTCGGTGAGCAGCGCGATCTCGTCGTCGGTGAAACCGGACAGGCAGCCGGGGACGATCGCCTCGAGCGTGGTGCCCGGATGGCGGCGCACACCGGCGGCCAGCGCCACCAGTTCGTCGCGGGACGCGGCCCGCGACGGCACCGGCTGGCCGGCGCCGTCGTTGTGGGTGTGCGACTGCGACGTCGAAAACCCCAGCGCACCAGCGTTTAACGCATCGTCGAGCAGTGCCACCATCCGCTCGATCTGCTCGGGCGTGGCCGTGCCGCCGACCGCGTCGTCGCCCATCGCCGCCAGCCGCAGCGCCGAGTGCCCGACCAGAAAACCGGCGTTGATCGCGATGTGGCCCTCGAACCGCTTCAGCCAGTCACCGAACGACGACCACTGCCAGTCCAGCCCGGCGCGCAGCGCGTCCAGCGGCATGCCCTCCACCCGCGCGAGCATCCGGGTAAGGTAGTCCTGTTGCTCAGCGGCGGCGGGCGCCAGCGTGAACCCGCAGTTGCCGCCGAAGACAGTCGTGACGCCGTGCTGCACCGACGGGCTGGCGGTGGGATCCCAGAACAGCTGCGCGTCATAGTGGGTGTGCAGGTCGACAAAACCTGGCGCGAGCGTGAGCCCTTGTGCATCAACGGTTTTCGATGCCAGCTCGTCGATGTGCGCGCCCACCGCGACGATCCGCCCGTCCTTGACGCCGACCTCACCGCGGCTTGCGGGTACGCCGGTGCCGTCGACGATGTCGGCGTCGCGGATCAACAGGTCTAACATGGCCCCTCCTTTAGCCACCCGTTATCCGGCAGCGGGTGACGGAACAGCTCCGCGGCGTTGCGGTGGGTGATGCGGGCAGCGTCCTCGTCCGAAAGCCCCGCGACGTTGCGCGCCACCACCTGCTGGGTGTCGGGCCAGGTGGAATCGGCATGCGGGTAGTCGCTTTCGACCAGGATGCGGTCAGCCCCAATGGCATCCAGCGCGCCGAACGCGTGTGGGTCGTCGATCGAGCAGAACCAGAAGTTGCGGTGCAGCACTTCGCTCGGCAGCAGATCGCTCTTCCACGACCCGGCGTCGCGTCCAGACGCGGAGTGGGCTAGCACGAAGTCGGCTCGGTCGGCGAGCATGGCCGCCCAGCCCAGGCCGCCCTCGGCCAGCGTGATGTTCAGCCGCGGAAAGCGCACCGGGATCCCTGACCACAGCATGTCGGCACAAGCCACCAGACCGTTGACCGGGAACAACGTCGTAATGGTTTCGAACGGGGTGTCCGGCGCGGGAATCGGCGCCCACTGCGCCGATCCGGTGTGCAGGCACACCACCGTGTCGGTCTCTTCGCACACGGCGAAGAACGGGTCCCACACCCCGCTGTGCAGGCTGGGCAACCCGCACTGAGCCGGCAACTCCGGGAAGCTGACCGCTTTGAAGCCGCGTTCGGCGTTGCGGCGCACCTCCGCGGCCGCCAGCTGCGGGTCGGCCAGCCACGGCAGCTGCAAGGGGATGATCCGCTCGGGGAAGCTGCCGGTCCACACTTCGAGATGCCAGTCGTTCCATGCCCGCAACACCGCCAGCCCGAGCTCGGGATCCTTGCTCTTCCAGAACACCGTCCCGGAGAAGCCGGCGATCAACGACGGGAAGTTCAGCGACGCCCAGATGCCCGCGATGTCCATGTCGGCGATGCGGGCTTTGATGTCCCAACAGCCGCGGCGCATTTCTTCGAAGCGGGCGGGCTCCATGCTCCATTCCTCGGTCGGCCGCCCAACTACGGCGTTGAGCCCGACGTTGGGGTATTCGCAGTCCTCGTAGCGCCACACCTGGCGCCCGTCGTCGGTCTCGACGACCTTGGGCGCCCGATCGGCCAGCGCGGTCGGAAGGCGACCGTCGAACATGTCGGGTGGTTCGATGACGTGGTCGTCTACGGAGATCAGGAGGTGCTGTCGCTCGCGGGGAGCAGGGTCTGGCAGCAGCGCCATACCTGATGACTATCGTCGGTTTTCGCTGCAAGTCAATACGGGATGAGCTACCGAATCCACTACCGGATCGACTACCGGGGCACCGGTTGGCGCACGAACGCCCGCGGCTGGGTGAAGGCACGGATGCCCTCGACCCCGAGCTCTCGGCCCAGGCCGGACTGGCGCACACCGCCGAACGGCAGCCGTGGGTCCTGGGCTGCCATGCCGTGGCAGTTGATGCTGACCGTGCCAGCCACGAGCTGGGCCGCGACACGCTCGGCCAGCGCATCGTCGCCGGACCACACCGAGGCGGTCAACCCGAAGTCGGTGGCATTGGCCGCAGCCACCGCGTCGTCGATGTCGTCGTAGCCGAAGATCGGAAGCACCGGCCCGAACTGCTCCTCGGTGGCCAGCGCCGAGTCGGGCGCCAGGTCGGTGACGACGGTCGGCAACACGAAATACCCGCCCGCATCAGCGTCTTCGGAGCGAATGCGGCCGGCGGTGCGCACGGTCGCGCCGTGGGCCTGCGCGTCGGAGACCAACGCCGCCACCCGGTTTCGTCCGGCGGCGGTGTGCAGCGGGCCGAGGGTGGTTTCGTCGGCCAAGCCGTCGCCCACCACCTCGCGCTCGCAGCGGGCCAGCACCGCGTCGGCCAGCTCGCCGACCCGCTGCCGAGGGGCGTAGAGCCGCTTGATCGCCATACACACCTGACCGCCCGTGGTGTAGGTGGCGGCCACCAGCTGCTCGACGAGCTGGTCGGTGACCTCTATGTCGGGGGCGATGATCGCCGGGTCGTTGCCGCCGAGTTCCAGCAGCACCGGCGCGAGCCGCGCCGCGGCAGCGGCCATGACGGCGCGGCCAGTCGCCACCCCGCCGGTCAATGAAATGACGTCGACACCCGGATGGGTGATCAGCGACTGAGCGAGTTCGCTGCCCGGCCCGGCAAGCACGTTCACCACGCCCGCCGGCAGGCCCGCGGCGAACGCCGCGCCAAGCTGTAGCGCCGCCAGCGGACACGTCGGCGGCACCTTGACCACCGCGGTGTTGCCGGCGACCAATGCCGACGTCAGCTTGGTCATCGTCAGCGCCAGCGGCCAGTTGAACGGAAGGACAAGGGCCGCAACACCATACGGTTCGCGCTGCAGCCGCGGGTAGTCCGCCTGCGGGTCGATGCGCTCCGGGGCGACCGCCGCCTCGGCCATTGAACCGAGGAATGACGCGATGGCCGGCCCCGTGTCGATCTCCATATTCGCCTCGGCGAGCACCTTGCCGTGCTCGCGGGTGTACATGCGGGCGCCATCGGCGGCCTTGAGCTGTTCGGCGGCGGCGGTCGCGGCAGCGCCGACCGCGGCGACCCGCTCGGCCACGTCGAGTGCGCGCCAGCCCGACGCGGCCCGTCTCGCAGCCTGGACGGCGGCGTCGAGCTGGGCGTAGTCCGCGGCGGGGGCGTGTCCCACGACCTCGGCCGGCCGCGCCGGGTTGTGCACCGGGTAGGTGCCGGCGCCACCTTCGTGTTGGCGGCCGCCGATCGTGAGCAGCGCCGTGTGGACTTCGGAAGGTGTTGTGGTCATTGCCGCCTCCTCCCTGGGCGTCGCCCCGCTTGACCGGCTGCGGTGGTCACGCCATGGTAAGTCACTGTGACGCAGATCTCAGATTGCCGGCGATGAAGGCCGTCGTGCTGCGGGAGGCCGGTCAGCCTTGCGCGGTGGAGGAGCTGACGTTGCGGCCGCTCGGCCGCCGGGAGGTGCGGGTGCGATTGGCGGCCAGCGGGGTCTGCCACACCGATCTGTCGGTGCGCGACGGCGGCATGCCGGCGCTGCTGCCGTGCACGCTGGGACATGAGGGCGCCGGCGTCGTCACCGAGATCGGCGCGGAGGTCACGACGGTGGCCCCAGGTGAGCACGTCGTGCTCACCTGGAATGTGCCGTGCCGGTCCTGCCCGCATTGCCTGCGGGGCGAAGCCCATCTCTGTCCGCAGGGCATCGGGCATGCCTTCGGGGAGCCGTACGCCGAAAGTGCCGCCGGGCCGGTGTGGCCGTCTATGGGTGCCGGAACGCTGGCCGAACACACGCTTGTGCCGGCCGCGGCCGTAGTGCCGATCGATCGGTCGCTGCCGCTGGACCGGGCGGCGTTGCTGGCGTGCGGGGTCACCACCGGAGTCGGTGCGGTGATGCGCAGCGCGGCGGTGCGACCGGGGGAGAGCGTGCTGGTCGTCGGCTGCGGTGGGGTGGGCTTGGCCGCAATCCAAGGTGCGCGGCTGGCCGGTGCGGCGCGGATCATCGCCGCCGACCGGGTGGCGGGGCAGCTGCCGACCGCGGCGGCCAACGGCGCGACCGACACCGTCGACGCGGGCGAGGTCGATGTGGCAAGCGCCGTCCGGGATCTGACCAGCGGTGCGGGGGTCGATCATGCGATCGAAGTGGTGGGCAAGCCGGCCACGATCCGCGCGGCCTATGACGCCACCCGCCGCGGGGGCACGGTCACGATTGTGGGCGCGGCCGACATCGAGGAGACGGTGACGTTCCCGGCGTTGTCGTTGATGGCCGACGGCAAGACGATTCGCGGCAGCGTGTACGGCGCCAGTGATCCGGCGCGCGACATTCCGGCGCTCGTCGAGCTTGCGCTGCGCGGTCGGCTTGACCTCGAGGCGCTGGTGACCCGGCGCATCGGCATCGATGACGTCGAAGCCGCGTTCGCCGACATGGCCGCTGGCCGCGGTGCGCGGAGCGTGGTGTGCTTTAGCGAGACAACGTGATTGCCTGCTCGGGGCAATTCTGTTCGGCGTTGACGGCTTGCTCTTCGAGCGGGCCGGAGACGTCGGCGACGCGCACGATCGAATGCCCGTATTCGTCGGCATCGAACACGTCGGGCGCCAACGTGTAGCACCGCCCATGCCCCGTGCAGAGGTCTGCATCGACACACACGCGAGTCACTTTGCCACCGGAAACCTCAGGGGCAGCGCCTCCACCGACCGCAGCGCGGCGGTGTACTTGAGCTCCGTGCCCGGCGGGATCTCGTAATCCGGTATGCGCCGGTGGAATTCGCGTAATGCCACCCGCAGTTCCATACGGGCCAGATGAGAACCCAGGCAGCGGTGCGGACCCGCTCCGAAGGCACGGTGCCGGTTCGGGTTGCGCCGGAAGTCGACCACGTCGGGGTCGGGGAACTCGGCCGGATCGGTGTTGGCCGCGCCCAGCAGCGGGCTTACCCGCTCGCCCTTGCTGATCGGGCACCCGGCCACCTCGACGTCTTGTAGTGCCACTCGAGCGACTCCGGGGACCGGTGTTTCCCAGCGCAACAGCTCTTCGACCGCGCTGGGCAGGATGTCGGGCTGCTCGAGGAGCAGGTGGCGGTGATCGGGATGGCGCGCCAGGTAGACGAAAAAGCAGTCGAGTGAATCGGTGACGGTGTCCAGCCCTGCGATGAGGAACAGGAAGCAGATGTCCAGTACCTCCTCGCGCGTTAGCGAGTGACCGTCGACCTCCGCAGCGATCAACGCGGACAGGATGTCGTCGCGCGGGTGCGCGATGTGGTCGTCGATGGCGCGTTCGAAGTAGGCGTAGATCTGTTCGGCCACGGGCGCCGCGGCTTTCCCGTGCTGTTCGTAGCCCTGCACGCCTTCGGGGCGGATGACGCCGTCCTTCCACGCCAGGAATTTCTCGAGATCCTCCAGTGGCAAGCCGAGCAGCTGCAGGAACACCGTGCACGGCAGGGGAACCGCGAATTCGGCGTGGAAGTCGCATTCACCTCGATTGGCGAAAGCGTCGATCATCTCGTTGACCAGCTTGGTGACTTCGGGTTCACGCCGGGCCATCTCACGCGGGGTGAACAGCGGATCAAGGATGCGCCGGTATTTCGCGTGCTCGGGTGGATCGATCTGCAGGGGGATGAGCGGCCGCAGGTTGCCTAAATCGACTGCGTCCATGTTCGACGAGAACAGTTCGGTGCGTTTGAGGGCCATCTCGATGTCGGCAAGGCGGGTCAGCACCACCGCCTGTGGTGACCGGAATACCGGGGTCGACTCGCGTAGCGCCTTATACATCGGCTGTGGCTCCGCCAGACCCATCACCGCCTGGTCGACGTAGCCTTCTGCGTTACGTTCTTCGCTCATGGTGTCAAGCCTGACACCAACAGGGCGAATGGGCAACGGTATGAGCAACTGTTGGCCGCTTGTTTTTCAGGCCGCGTCGTGAAAGATCAGCCCCAGGGCATAGCGCTCGCCCGAGCGAACGACCGATAGGCCGTGGCGCACCGGTGCCGCCGACCAGCCGCGAGTTGACCGCACCGGTCGCTCCCGGGTGGTGAACAGATACCCGTGCCCCTGTGGCAACTGGATTGCGGTGCCGCGAGATTGCGCCCGCGGTCGCTGTTCGACGAGGAGGAACTCGCCGCCGGTGTAGTCGGTTTCCGGATCGCTGAGGTTGATCACCACCTGAAGCGGAAACACCAACTCGCCGTAGAGGTCTCGGTGCAGCGCGTTCCAATCGCTGGGCCCGTATTTGAGCAATAGTGCGGTGGGCTTGGTCTGGCCGGCGGCGTGGCAGGTGTCCAGCCATTCTTCGAGAGTGTCCGGCCAGGGGGCGTCTCTGCGCAGCTTGGTCCACCAGTCCCGCGCAATCGGCAGCAGCCGTGGGTACAGAGCGTTCTTCAGGTGCTCGATCGGTTCGGGGTAGGGCTCGCGGAAGTACCGATATTCCCCGGCGCCGTAGCGACGACGCTCCATGTTGATGGTGGCGCGGAACCTGTCGTCTTTTGTGTAGAGCTTGCGAAGCCTCGCCGCCTCAGCTCGGGTCAGGAGGCGGGGGAGCAGCGCGCCGCCGTAGTCGTTGATGTCTGCGGTGACGCCTTCCCAGTCGCCGGAGTCGACGCGCTTGTGCCATCGGGTCGAGGCCATCAGATGGGCACCGTCCTTCGTCGCGCTAGCCGGCCGGCCGCCAACTTACTCGGTAGGCGAGTAGCTCTACGGCAGCCGAGCGCTTTGGTAACTGCCTGCCAGTCGCTGGTCAGTCGTTACCAGCGAGGCCCGGAGCCGCTCGGCGAGTTCGACGTACAGCCCATCCACCAGGCGATGCGTGTCGCGCCGCGCCCATGCACCCTCGATTAGGTCGTGCAGCTGATGCCGCGTGAATGGCGCGCGCCGCAGGGCTTTGAGAAGTTCGGAAACCTCGTCAGCATGCAGGTGTCCGGCGCGACAAAGTCGACCCAGGGCGGAAAGCACTTCTGCGTCGAAATGGGCAGGCACATGAACGGCCTTGTGCCGCAAGAAGTCTCGGATCGCGTTTGCATTGCTCTGGCCGGTGAGCAAATCGACCATCGCTGATGCATCGAGGACCACAGCCTCAGTCGATTTCGTCGGGGTCACCGGCCGAATTCGTCACGCGCGCCGTCGAGAGCGGCGATCACTGCGTCGTGGTCCACGGAGCCGCGAATGGGTGGCAGGCTGTCCAGCCATCCCGAGATCGAGGTACGTTCGAGCTCCCCTGTGATCGCCGCCTGGGTCAGGGCCGACACGTTCAAGCCCCGGGACCGCGCAGCTTCGGCCAGGTCATCCGGTACATATACGTTCAGCCGAGCCATACACACAAATATACACAACGGAAGCGGGTTGAGCGCAGGGGGAAATGCTGGCGCCTCGCCAGCAGTTGAGCATCGCGGCTGGTCCCGACATTGTGCACCGAGTACGGTGGATGAGCGCGGACGAGTTGGCCGGGCGGCCGCGGCTCGCACTGGCCCGACAGGACCAGGCGAGTCGAGGAAAGTCCGGACTTCACAGAGCAGGGTGGTTGCTAACAGCAACCCGGGGCGACCCGCGGGAAAGTGCCACAGAAAACAGACCGCCACCTTCGCGGTGGTAAGGGTGAAACGGTGCGGTAAGAGCGCACCAGCATTCCGGGTGACCGGAATGGCTAGGCAAACCCCACCCGAAGCAAGGCCAAGAAGACCGCACCCGGTGCGGTCGCGCAGGCGCTCGAGGGTTGCTCGCCCGAGCCTGCGGGTAGGCCGCTTGAGGCACCCGGTGACGGTGTGTCCAGATGGATGGTCGCCGCCCCGCCGCCGTTTTTCGGTGGCGGGGAACAGAATCCGGCTTACAGGCCAACTCGCCCGCCTCGCCTGTCGTACTATTGCTGTGCAGTTAGTGGTGTATGTCGCGCACGGCTTTGTCCAGCTTTTGCAATGCCGGCTGCAGCTGCTCGCGGCACTTCTGCGCCAAGTCGGCCTCTTGCTGGTACAGCACCCCGTAGGTAAAGGTGTCTTCGTCGGCGGCGTGCGCGGCGTCGGCCTGACGAATCAGATGCTGCCGGCTGACCACGCTGTCCTGGTGATCGCCGAGCAGCGTCTGCACCGCCTTCGCCTGCTCTGCGACCTTCGTCGCGTTGATCGCCGCCGCGGTGTAGCGAAGCCGCTTGGCTTTCTTGCGGATTCGGTGCAGCGCCTCGTTGCGCTCCGCTTCCTCGGCCTGCTCTGCCGCCTTGGCGGCCTTCCGTATCCGTTTGTGGGCCGCCTCGATAGTCACCGGCGCCTGTTCGGGCGGGGCTGCCGGGGGTCTGGACGCTACCGCTTCCAGCCCATCGAGCAGACGGAAGTAGCGCTGTGAGCGCAATGCGAGCAGCGTTCGATGCAGTCCGGTCTGATAGCGGCGACGAGCCTCGTCGACGAGACGCTCACGCACCCGTCCTCGCACAAGCTCCGGCGGCAGCTGGTCGAGTGCCTGCTGGTACCGCTCGGCCAAGACCTCGGCGTCGCGGGCCACGCCCAGCACACCGGCCAGCTCCCGCAGCTCGTCCAAAATCCACTCGCTGTCGGATAAACCGAACGAGTCCTGCGCGGCCTGCAGCAGGCTGCGGATTTTTCGGGTCGTTACCCGCATCTGATGGACAGCGTCCTCGGTGTCAGCGCGCACGGCGCGGTCCCACACCAGCAGGCTGTCCACCTGCTCGGCCAACGCGCGCTGCACCGGGTCGACGGCGCTGTCCTGGGAGCCGTCCGGCGTCACGCCGAGCACCCGGGCCAGCTTGGATCCATGCCGCGCCGGCACAGCTCCGGCGTCGAGCAGCCGGTTGCCCAGCCGGTCCAGCAGGTCCGCACTCGAGGCATCGGGACTGCGCAGTTCCAATTCCCACTCACGCCACCGCTGCTCCGTGGGCTCCTCGTCGCCGGCGCCGGCCGACCACGCGGTGACCTGGTCGTCGCAGAACTCGGCAAGCACGGCACCGTCGGCGCCGTAGAGCAAGTGCACCTCGCGGGCGGTGGTGATCCGCGCGACCGGCTCCAGCGAACGGTTGCGAACGATGGCACGCACCACGTCGACCAATTCGTCGGGCACATCGCGTGTCACGTGGCCGGCGCCGTCGTTCTCCGCGGTATCCAGCGGGGCGCGCACTTCAGTGCGGGCATCCGGACCGGCGGGCAGCTTCAGGTGCCAACCCTCGTCGGACCCGCCGGCGCGCCGGCGCAAGGTGACCCCTTTGGCGGCCAGATCGCGGCCGGGAGTGTCGAAGTACACCGCGTCCAGCACTTGCGTCGGCGACTTCTCCACCCGCGTGACCGCTGCGATGCCGTCGAACGACGGCGACACCGTCGACTCGACAACGTCGAACTTGCGTTCCACTTCCGTGTAGCGCGACGTTGCCGGGGCTTTGACGGCCATGTTCGCCTCCGAGGTGCTGCGCCGCGGTCTAAGAGGGTTTCACTGCTGAGCGTGCCATATCGCGGTGCGCACGCGCGAGCAGACGCAAAAGCACCCTAAACGGCGGGCAGTCGGGTGATTTTGCGTCTGGTGACCGGGCAGGGCCCGGCGAACACGGCTGTAGGAATCAGAAGCTGTGCTCGTCGGCGGGGAAGGCGCCGCTGGCCACCTCGTGGGCGTATTGAATTGCAGCCCTGCGCAATTCGCCCGCAACATCACCGAAGTGCTTGACGAAGCGTGCGGTCTTGCCGCTGGTGAGCCCGGCCATGTCCTGCCAGACCAGCACTTGGGCGTCGCAGTTCGGACCGGCCCCGATCCCGATGGTCGGGATGGTCAGCTTGCCCGTGATCTGGGTGGCCAGTTCCGCCGGAACCATCTCCATTACGACGGAAAAGGCGCCGGCCTCGGCGACGGCGATCGCGTCTGCGATGGTCTGCTCGGCGGCATCCCCGCGGCCTTGCACCCGAAAGCCGCCCAGGCTGTTGACACTTTGCGGGGTGAATCCGATGTGCGCCATCACCGGGATGCCTGCTGCTGTCAGGGCGGTGATCTGTTCGGCGACCCGCTCGCCGCCTTCCAGCTTGACCGCGTGCGCGCCGCCCTCCTTCATGAACCGGGTCGCCGCCGCCAGCGCTGCGGCGGGTCCGGCCTCATAGCTTCCGAACGGCAGGTCGGCGACGACGAGCGCGTGCGGTGCGCCGCGCACCACACCGCGAACCAGCGGGATGAGCTCGTCGATGGAGATCGGCACCGTCGTGTCGTAGCCGTAGACGACGTTGGCGGCCGAATCACCGACCAGCAGCACCGGAATGCCGGCGTCGTCGAAGATCCGCGCGGTGGAGTAGTCGTAGGCGGTCAACATGGCCCACTTGTGGCCGTCGGCCTTCATCTTCTGCAGATGATGGACGCGCGTCTTGGTTCGCGGCGTGCCGGTGGCGGCCGAAGTCCCCCCATAAACAGTGTGCTCAGACATCGTTGTCCTCGAGAGTTGGTCGGTTCGATCCTCGTGGCCTCGTCGGGTCCCCGGGTTCGTTGGACAGTCCCAGTCTGCCATCTGCGCCAACGGCTACCCATAGCAGGTCCAGTGGACTTTGTCACACCGCCGGTCGTTGAGCGATTCGGATGCCGCGGCTGCACCGCGGACATACCATCGCTCAATGCAACGGCTCAGCGGACTCGACGCCAGCTTCCTCTACCTGGAAACGCCCTCACAGCCGCTGCACGTCTGCTCGATTCTCGACTTGGACACCTCGACGATGCCGGGCGGCTACACCTTCGACCGGTTCCGCGACAACTTGTCGCTGCGGATGAAGGCGATGCCGCAGTTTCGGGAAAAGCTGGCCAACAGCCCGCTGAACCTCGACCATCCGGTTTGGGTGGACGACAAGAACTTCGACGTCGATCGCCACCTTCACCGCATCGGGTTGCCACCGCCGGGCGGCCGGGCTGAATTGTCCGAAATCTGCGGGCATATCGCATCATTGCCGCTGGACCGCAGCCGGCCGCTGTGGGAGACATGGGTCATCGAGGGTGTCGCCGGCACCAATCCACAACGAGACGGCCGGCTGGCGGTCATGACCAAGGTCCACCACGCCAGCGTGGACGGTGTCACCGGCGCCGACCTGATGTCGCAGCTGTGCACCACCGAAGCCGACGCACCGCCGCCCGACCCGGTCGACGGCGTCGGCGACGCCAACCAGCTCGAGATCGCGCTGACCGGCCTGACCCGGTTCGCAAGGCGCCCACTGCATTTGGCGAGCGTGCTGCCGAACACCGTATCTTCTGTGGTGGAAACACTGGCGCGGGCACGCATCGGCCAGGCCATGGCGCGGCCCTTCGCGGCGCCGCGCACCGCGTTCAACGCCACCATCACCGGCAGGCGCAACATCGCCTATGCGCAGCTGGATCTCGACGACATCAAGACCGTCAAGAACCACTTCAACGTCAAGGTCAACGACGTGGTGATGGCGCTGGTTTCCGGGGTGCTGCGGGAATTCCTGCTCGACCGCGGCGAGCTGCCCGACTCGTCGTTGGTCGCCATGGTGCCCATTTCGGTGCACGGCAAGTCGGACCGCCCTGGCCGCAACCAAGTTTCGGGCATGTTCTCCCGCCTGGAGACCCAGATCGCGGATCCCGCAGAACGCCTGAAGTCCATTGCGGAGGCCAATTCCGTTGCCAAGCAACATAGTTCGGCGATCAGTGCTTCGCTACTGCAGGACTGGTCGCAGTTCGCGGCGCCGGCGGTGTTCGGTCTGGCGATGCGGGCATACGCCAGAAGCCGGCTGACCCAGAGCCGGCCGGTGCATAACTTGGTGATCTCGAATGTGCCGGGGCCGCAGATGCCGCTGTACTTCCTCGGGTGTGAAGTCAAGGCGATGTACCCGCTGGGACCGGTGTTCCATGGCTCAGGTCTCAACATCACCGTGATGTCGCTGAACGGCAAGCTCGACGTCGGAATCACGTCGTGTCCGGATCTACTGCCGGATTTGTGGAACCTGGCCGACGACTTCGCGGTGGGGATGGAAGAGCTGCTACTGGCGACTCGTTAGCCGCCACGGCGCGCAGGCTAGCCCGAGCGTGCGGACGTCGCATGGCAGCATGGTTGGTCATGGGCCTGCCTCGTTGCGACAAGATCGCGCGCACCACGCTGATCGTGATCATCGCGACCGTGCTGGTCGCAGGCTGCACGCGGATGGTTACCGGGCGGGCCGTGCAGGCCGGGCCGAAGATCGGGCAGCCGCTGCAGTGGGGGCAGTGCCATTTTCGCGGCGGCAGCTCGGTGAAGGTTCCGCCGGGCGCCCAGTGCGGAAAGATCGCGGTACCGGTCGACTACCGCCACCTCGACGGCGCCTCCGCGACCCTGGCGATGATGCGATTCCCGGCCACCGGTGACAAGATCGGCTCGCTGATCATCAACCCCGGCGGCCCCGGGGAGTCGGGCATCGAAGCCGCCGTCGGCGTGGTGCAGGCGCTGCCGCCGCGGGTCCGCGAGCGGTTCGACCTGGTCGGTTTCGATCCCCGCGGGGTGGCGTCGTCGCGGCCCGCGATCTGGTGCAACTCCGACGCCGACAACGACCGGCTGCGCGCCGAGCCGCAAGTCGACTACAGCCCCGCGGGTGTGGCGCACATCGAGGGCGAGACCAAGGATTTCGTCCAGCGCTGTGTGGACAAGATGGGCAAGGAATTCCTGGCGAACGCCGGAACCGTCAACGTCGCACGCGATTTGGACGCTGTTCGCAAAGCCGTCGGCGACGACAAGCTCACCTACCTGGGGTACTCGTATGGAACCCGGATCGGCTCGGCCTACGCCGAGGCCTACCCGAAGAACGTCCGGGCGATGATCCTCGACGGCGCCGTCGACCCGAACGCCGATCCCATCGAGCAAGATCTGCGCCAGGCCAAGGGATTTCAGGATGCGTTCAACGACTTCGCCGCCGACTGTGCGAAAACGCCGACCTGTCCGCTGGGCACCGATCCCGCCAAATCGGTTGACGTCTACCACAGCTTGGTCGATCCGCTGGTCGACCCGGCCAACCCGATGGTCAGCAGGCCAGCGCGCACGTCCGATCCGCGCGGGCTGAGCTACAGCGACGCGATCGTCGGCACGATCATGGCGCTGTACACGCCGACCCTGTGGCGCCATCTGACCGACGGCTTGACCGAGCTGGCCGACCATCGGGGCGACACGTTGCTGGCCCTGGCCGACATGTACATGCGCCGCGACGCACACGGCCACTACACCAACGCCAACGATGCCCGCGTCGCGATCAACTGTGTCGATCAGCCCCCGGTCAAGGACCGGGCCAAGGTCATCGACGAGGACCGCCGGTCCCGCGAGATCGCGCCGTTCATGAGCTACGGCAAGTTCACCGGCGACGCGCCGTTGACCGCCTGTGCATTCTGGCCGGTGCCCCCAACCACCAAGCCGCACGTCATCTCCGCGCCCGGGCTGGGGCCGACGATGGTGGTGTCGACGACCCATGATCCGGCCACCCCGTACCAGGCGGGAGTGGACCTGGCCAAACAACTCGGCGGCGCGCTGCTCACCTTCGACGGAACCCAGCACACCGTCGTCTTTCAAGGCAACCATTGCGTCGACGACTACGCCACGGCATATCTGGTGAACGGCACTGTGCCACCGTCCGGCGCGAAGTGCTGAGCCCGGCGACGATGCAGGGGGAACCCCAGCTTGCTAGGGGACGTGTAGCGCGATGAGGAGGAGCCGGGCCGTTGACATGAGCCCGAGCTCCTGCTGCCGATACGTGATCAACGTGTGATCATTTGGCCGCCACGGCGACCGGCGCACCATGCGACGATGACAGCCATGGGGCGCATGAGACAGCTTGGCTCAGCGCTGCTTTCATTCGGGCTGGTGGCGGCCGTCGCCGGGGGATCGCCGGCCCGGGCTACCCCGGAATCCGGCGCCGGCCCGGCCCCGGGTTCCGCGGTGCCGCAGCCGCCTGCTTTGCAGTGGGGCAGCTGCGCACCGTTCGTCGACGACACCAGTGACATCCCCAGCGCCCGCTGCACCACGGTGGCAGTGCCCGTCGACTACGACAATCCGGGTACCGCCCACGCTTCGCTCGCGGTGATCCGGATTCCGGCGACTGGTCAGCGGCTCGGCTCGCTGCTGGTCAATCCGGGTGGGCCCGGGGCGTCGGCGGTCGATGCGGTCGCCAGCATGGGCGCGGCGTTGGCCGGCAGCCCGATCAACGAGCATTTCGACTTGGTCGGATTCGACCCGAGGGGCGTCGGCCATTCGACACCGGAGGTGCGCTGCCGCAGCGACGCCGAGTTCGACGACTACCGGCGCGACCCGATGGTCGACTACAGCCAGGCCGGAGTGGCGCACATCGAGAAGGTCTATCAGCAGCTGGCCCAGCGCTGCGTCGACCGGATGGGCCCGACGTTCCTGAAGAACATCGGCACCGCCTCCGTCGCACGGGATATGGATGCGGTTCGCCAGGCGCTCGGCGACCAACAAATCAACTACCTCGGCTTCAGCTACGGCACCCAGTTGGGCACCGCCTACCTCGACCAGTTCGGCGACCACGTGCGCGCTATGGTGCTCGACGGCGCCATCGATCCCAGCGTCGGGCCCGTCCAGCAGAACATCGACCAGATGGCCGGCTTCCAGGTCGCGTTCAACGACTACGCCGCCGACTGCGCACGCTCCACCGACTGTCCGCTGGGCACCGACCCCGCCCAGTGGGTCAACCGCTATCACGCGTTGGTCGACCCACTGGCCGACAAGCCCGCCAAGACGTCGGACCCCCGCGGGCTGGGTTACGCCGACGCGACCACCGGGACCATCAACGCGCTCTACACCCCGCAGTACTGGAAGTACCTCACCAGCGGCTTGTTAGGCCTGCAACGGGGTAGCGACCCCGCGGATCTGTTGCGTCTGGCCGACGACTACGACGGTCGCGACGCCCAGGGCCACTACGACAACGGGCAGGACGCATTTAACGCGGTGCGCTGCGTTGACGCGCCGGCGCCTAGCGACTCGGCGTCCTGGGTGGCCGCCGACCGGCAGATCCGCCAAGCCGCGCCGTTTTTGAGCTACGGGCAGTTCACCGGTTTTGCGCCCCGCGATTTGTGCGCATTGTGGCCGGTGCCGGCGACCTCGGCACCGCACCGGGCCGCACCGGCAACGCCTGGCAAGGTCGTCGTCGTCTCCACTACGCACGACCCCGCCACCCCGTATAAGGCCGGTGTCGACCTGGCGCGTCAACTCGGGGCTCCCTTGATCACCTACGACGGAACGCAGCACACCGCGGTGTTCAACGGCGACAAATGTGTCGATACGGCGGTCGTTCGCTACTTCGTTGAGAAGGTGTCACCGCCGGGTAACTTGCGCTGTTAGCCCGGCAGCCGTAACACAGAATTAACAGCTACTGCATACTGTTCGGGATATGGATCGGCAAAAGGAATTCGTGCTTCGCACGCTGGAGGAGCGGGACATCCGTTTCGTCCGGCTGTGGTTTACCGATGTGCTCGGATTCCTCAAGTCGGTGGCGATCGCGCCCGCTGAACTCGAAGGCGCCTTCGAGGAAGGGATCGGCTTCGACGGATCCTCCATCGAGGGCTTCGCGCGGGTCTCCGAATCCGACACCGTCGCGCACCCCGACCCGTCGACCTTCCAGATCCTGCCTTGGACCACCACCTCCGGCCATCACCACTCGGCGCGCATGTTCTGCGACATCAAGATGCCGGACGGCTCACCGTCGTGGGCCGACCCGCGGCATGTGCTGCGCCGGCAGCTCGGCAAAGCCAACGACCTCGGGTTCTCCTGCTACGTGCATCCCGAGATCGAGTTTTTCTTGCTGCAGCCCGGTCCCGACGACGGGTCGCCGCCCGTTCCGGCTGACAACGCCGGCTACTTCGACCAGGCGGTGCATGACTCGGCGTCGAACTTTCGCCGGCGGGCGATCGAGGCGCTGGAATCGATGGGAATCTCGGTGGAATTCACCCACCACGAAGGTGCCCCCGGCCAGCAGGAGATCGACCTGCGCTACGCCGACGCGCTGTCGATGGCCGACAACGTGATGACCTTCCGCTACCTCATCAAGGAAGTCGCGCTGGGAGAGGGCGTGCGGGCGACGTTCATGCCCAAGCCGTTTGGGCAGTACCCCGGCTCGGCGATGCACACCCACATGAGCTTGTTCGAGGGCGAAGTCAACGCCTTCCACAGTCCCGACGACCCGCTGCAGCTCTCCGATGTGGCCAAGTCCTTCATCGCCGGCATCCTCGAGCACGCCTGCGAGATCAGCGCCGTCACCAACCAGTGGGTGAACTCCTACAAGCGGCTGGTGCACGGCGGCGAGGCACCGACCGCCGCATCGTGGGGTGCGGCCAACCGCTCGGCGCTGGTCCGGGTCCCGATGTACAGCCCACGCAAGACCTCGTCGCGGCGCATCGAGGTGCGCAGCCCCGACTCGGCGTGCAACCCCTACCTGACGTTCGCGGTGCTGCTCGCGGCCGGGTTGCGCGGTGTGGAAAAGCACTACGCGCTGGGTCCGCAGGCCGAGGACAACGTGTGGGATCTGACCCCCGAAGAGCGCCGCGCGATGGGCTACCGCGAGTTGCCGTCCAGCCTCGACAGTGCGCTGCAGCAAATGGAGAATTCCGAGCTCGTCGCAGAAGCCTTGGGAGAGCACGTGTTCGACTTCTTCCTGCGCAACAAGCGCTCGGAGTGGGCGAACTACCGCAGCCACGTCACCCCTTACGAGCTCAAGACTTACTTGTCGCTGTAGCTCCTGACCGCCCTGACGACGGTGCGCTACCGTCGTCGTCGTGACCAGACCCGCCACCCAGCGCCCAAAAGTGCCCAGCACGGGCCGCCTGGGATTGGTCGACCCGCGCGCGAGCGCCTACCTGGCCCAGTTGGGCTGGGACACCGAGGCGCACGTCGAGCTGTTGTGGTCGCTCTCCCGGGCACCGGACGCCGATGCGGCGCTGAGCGCGCTCGTCCGACTCTCGGAGAATCCCGACGTCGGGTGGAAAGAGCTGGACGCCGCGTTGCGCAGCGACCGCAGCTTGCGGGGCCGGCTGTTCGCGGTGCTCGGCTCGTCGCTGGCCCTCGGGGATCACCTGGTGGCACATCCACGCTCCTGGCGCCTGCTGGGCGGCAACCTGACATTGCCGTCAGCTGACCAACTGCGCCGGATTTTCCTCGACTGCGTCACCCAAAACCCAAGCGAGGCAGTCATACCCGAGCTGCGCACGCGTTACCGCGATCAGCTGCTGATGCTGGCTGCACTTGACTTGGCCCCGACGGTCGAAAACGAGCCGGTGCTGGCGTTCAGCGCGATCGGCGCGCACCTGGCGGATATGGCAGACGCCGCGCTGGCCACGGCGCTGGTGCTCGCGGAAAAAACAATGTGCGGCGACGAGCCAGCGCCGCGACTGGCGGTCATCGCGATGGGCAAATGCGGTGGACGCGAACTGAATTACGTCAGCGACGTCGACGTCATCTTCGTCGCCGAGCGCGCCGACCCCGTCAGCACCCGCGTCGCCCGGGAGATGATGCGGGTGGCCTCCGAAGCGTGCTTCGAGGTGGACGCCGGGCTGCGCCC
The DNA here is from genome assembly GCF_010731635.1 of Mycobacterium noviomagense. NCBI lineage: Bacteria > Bacillati > Actinomycetota > Actinomycetes > Mycobacteriales > Mycobacteriaceae > Mycobacterium > Mycobacterium noviomagense. Next base: position 4,670,852 of record NZ_AP022583.1, on the reverse strand, counting down.
CGAGGGCCGCCACGGTGAACTGGTCCGCACCCTGGAGTCACACATCGCGTACTACCAGCGGTGGGCGAAGACCTGGGAATTCCAGGCGCTGCTCAAGGCCCGCCCGGCCGCTGGCGACCGTGAACTCGGCGAGCGCTACATCGCCGCGGTCAGTCCGATGATCTGGCGCGCCTCCGAGCGTGAAGACTTCGTCTCGGAGGTGCAGGCCATGCGGCGCCGGGTCGAGGAGATGGTGCCGGCCGCCGTTCGCAGTCGCGAAATCAAGCTCGGCACTGGGGGATTGCGCGACGTCGAGTTCGCGGTGCAGCTGCTGCAGCTGGTGCACGGCCGCACCGACGAGTCGCTTCATGTTGCATCCACCGTGGATGCGCTGGCGGCGCTGGGGGGCGGCGGCTATATCGCCCGCGACGACGCGGCGAACCTGACCGCCTCCTATGAGTTCCTCAGGCTGCTCGAGCACCGGCTGCAGCTGCAGCGGCTCAAGCGCACCCACATGCTGCCACCGCCAGACGACGACGAGGCGCTGCGGTGGCTGGCACGCGCGGCCCACATCCGCCCCGACGGCCGCCACGACGCGCTGGGCGTGCTGCGCGAAGAACTCCGGCGACACAACGTACGGGTGTCACGGCTGCACGCCAAGCTCTTCTATCAGCCGCTGCTGGAATCAGTCCGGCCGGCCGGTTTGGAGCTGCGCGGCATGACACCCGATGCTGCGGAGCGTCAGCTGGCCGCGCTGGGCTACGAAGCACCGCAGAGCGCGCTGACTCATCTGGCCGCGCTGACCAACCAGAGCGGGCGACGCGGGCGCGTCCAGTCGGTGCTGCTGCCCCGGCTGCTCGACTGGCTGTCGGCCACTCCGAATCCCGACGGCGGGCTGCTGGCGTACCGCAGACTCAGCGAGGCGCTGGCCGGGGACCGCTGGTACCTGTCCACACTGCGGGACAAGCCTGCGGTGGCCAAGCGGCTGATGCATGTGCTCGGCATCTCCGCGTACGTGCCGGAGCTGCTGATGCGCGCACCGGAGGTCATCCAGCAGTACGGTGACGGGCCGTCCGGTCCCAAGCTGCTCGACGTCGAGCCTGGCGCGCTGGGTCACGGGCTGATCGCCTCGGCGGGTCGGCATGCCGACCCAGTCCGGGCCATCGCCGCCGCCCGCAGCCTGCGCCGGCGGGAACTGGCGCGCATCGCCTCCGCCGACCTGTTGGGGATGCTCGAGGTCACCGATGTCTGCCGGGCACTGACGTCGGTGTGGGTCGCCGTGCTGCAGGCCGCGCTCGAGGCGGTGATCCGGGTGAACCTGCCCGACGACGGAGCCGGCAGTGCCCCGGCCGTCATCGCGGTGATCGGGATGGGCCGACTCGGCGGCGGCGAGCTCGGCTATGGGTCGGACGCCGACGTGATGTTCGTCTGCGAGCCGGTCGCCGGGGTCAGCGACGCCGATGCGGTGCGCTGGTCGGCATCGGTCGCCGAACAGCTCCGGGCTCTGCTGGGGACTCCCAGCGCGGACCCGCCGCTGGAGCTCGACGCGGATCTGCGTCCGGAGGGGCGCAACGGCCCGCTTGTGCGCACACTGGCCTCCTACACCGCCTACTACGACCAGTGGGCGCAGCCGTGGGAGATCCAGGCGTTGCTGCGGGCGCGGGCGGTCGCCGGTGATCCAGACCTCGGCCAGCGCTTCCTGACGATGGCCGACAAGACCCGCTATCCGGCCGGCGGAGTGTCGGCGGAAGCAGTGCGCGAGATCCGCCGCATCAAAGCGCGCGTCGATGCCGAGCGGTTGCCGCGTGGCGCAGATCCCAACCGGCACACCAAGTTGGGGCGCGGTGGCTTGGCTGACATCGAGTGGACCGTGCAGTTGCTGCAGCTGCAAAATGCTCACGACAACCCGGCGTTGCATAACACGTCGACGCTGGAAACCCTGGATGCGATCGCTGAGGCCGAACTGCTCGACGAGTCCGATGTGGAGCTGCTGCGGCAGGCCTGGCTGACGGCCACCCGGGCTCGCAACGCGCTGGTCTTGGTGCGCGGCAAGCCCACTGACCAGTTGCCGGGGCCAGGTCGGCAGCTCAACGCCGTCGCGGCGGCCGCCGGCTGGCCCAACGATGACGGCAACGAGTTTCTGGACAACTATCTGCGGGTCACCCGGCGCGCGAAAGCCGTTGTGCGCAAGGTGTTCGGGAGTTGAGCAGCAGGAGGCTGAATCGGGTGGACAACGCGTACGAGACGATCAGCGCCGAGGAGCACGATCGACTGGCGGAGTTGTACGGGCCGCTGACCGACGCCGTACGAGATCTCATCGATGCCACCATCCGCACCCAGGTCGGCGCCGACACCATCGAGGACGCGCGCATCGCAATCGAGGCCGTGACCGAAAAACTGCGCGCCAGCCAGCTGGGCCCGACGGCCGGGGTTCGCTACGCCGTCGAAGGCCGGCCGCTCGCATGGGGAAACGCGGTGATCGGCATGCGCAACCCGATCGCCCCACCGCTGACCATTCACCACGACGGCGGTCGCTGCTGGAGCGAGTTCAACCTGGGTGCTGCATATGAGGGGCCGCCCGGCCTGGTGCACGGTGGCGTCTGCGCGCTGGTGCTCGACCACATCCTCGGTGAGGCAGCCAGCGAGGGGCTGACCAAGCCGCTGTTCACCGGGACGATCTCGGTGAAGTACCTGCGCGGCACTCCGCTGGGTGACCTGCGTGCGGAAGCCGCGATCGAGCGCACGGAAGATGTCAAAACCTTTGTGCGCGGGACAATTTCGGACGCATCCGGTGTCACTGTGGAAGCCGAGGGCATTTTTGTCATGCCGGCCTGGGCGCGGGAAGCCCGATGAAGTACTACATCAGCACCGCGTTTCTGAACACGTCCGAGATCGTGGAGGTCGCCAAGGCTGCCGACGAGCTGGGTTACGACGGGATCGGCATTCCCGACCACGTCGTCAACCTGGAAACGTTGGCCACCCCGTACCCGTACACCAAAGATGGTCAGCGGCGCTGGCATCCCTTCACCGACTGGCCCGACCCGTGGGTGTTGATCGGTGCGCTGGCACAGGTCACCACACGGCTGCGGTTTGTCACCACTGTCTACATCCCGGCCATGCGCAATCCCTATTTGGCGGCCAAAGCGATTGGTACCGCTGCGGTTTTGGCTGATGGTCGGGTCGAGCTCGGCATCGGTGTCGGGTGGTGCGAGGAAGAGTTCGCGTTGATGGAGCAACGGTTCGACGCTCGCGGCAAACGCACCGACGAGATGCTCGACTTGATGCGAGGGCTGTGGCAGCCCGGGTGGACGGAGTTCCACGGCGAGTTCTATCAAACGCCACGATTGGAGATGGAGCCGACGCCACCGCGGATACCCATTTATGTCGGCGGGCTCAGTGAGATCGCGTTTCGCCGTGCGGCCCGCAACGACGGCTGGATCGGTGACCTGATCAAAACCGAACGCGCCGTCGAGGCGGCGGGCAGGCTGCGTACGCTTCGGGTCGAAAACGGCTTGCCGCTCGAAGATTTCACCATCTTGACGCCGTTGACCGATGCTGTGACCATCGCCGACTACCAGCGCGCGGAGGCCGCCGGCATCACCGGGATCCTGACGATGCCGTGGATGTTCTATGCCGGGCCGGCTGCCAGCCTGGCCGAAAAGGTCGACGGCATGCGGCGATTCCGCAAAGACTTAGCGCTCGACGGGTAGCGGTAGCGCCGACTCGCCGTGAATTCACCTGTGTCACTGTCGTTTTTGCGGTTATGCACAGTTTGAATTTCATCCACAATTCGACATTCATCGTGCGGTCGATGTCAGACCACTGCGATAGCCTTCGAACATGTTTTCGGAACGCGACGAGGTGGTCGCGGTGCTGGATCGGCTCGAATCCGCAGTCGATGACCTGACGGCGCTGCGGTTCGATGGGCTGACTACCCCGGAGCGGTTACGGATATTGGAGCGGCTGGAGGCGGTGAACCGTCGGCTGCCGGTCGCCGGCCACTCCTTGATCAACGGCGTGCGAGAGCAAGCCACTCCGGTCGAGCTGGGCGGCAAGCTGGCGCATGCATTGGCCGATCGCCTGCGTATCACCCGCGTCGAAGCGGCGCGCCGCATCCATGAAGCGGAGGACCTGGGCGAACGACAGAGTCTGACCGGCGAACCGCTGCCGCCGCGCCTGGCTGCCACGGCCGCCGGGCAGCGGGCCGGGAAGATTGGCGCCGGCCACGTCGCAGTCATCCGGCGGTTTTTCGAGCAGCTGCCATGTTGGATTGACGCGGCCACGTGCGAGCGCGCCGAAGCGAAGCTCGCTCGGCTAGCCACCCAGTTTCGTCCTGACCAGTTGGCGAAGCTCGCCGACTGCCTCAATCCTGACGGGCAGTTCAGTGACGAGGACCGGGCCCGCCGCCGCGGCGTGACGTTGGGCAAGCAAGACGTCGACGGCATGAGCCCCATTCGGGGTTGGCTGACCCCGGCGATGCGGGCCACGGTCGAAGCGGTACTGGCGAAACTGGCTGCGCCCGGCATGGCCAACCCCTATGACGAAAAACCCGTCGTGGACGGCACACCAAGCGAAGAAGCCGTCCGCCACGACACGCGCAGTCCCGCACAGCGCAACCACGACGGGCTCCATGCCGGGCTGCGGGCGTTACTGGCGAGCGGAGGGTTGGGCCAGCACAACGGGCTGCCCGCCAGCATCATCGTCTCCACCACGCTGGCGGAGTTGGAAGCCGGCGCGGGCACGGGGCTCACCGGGGGCGGCACGTTACTGCCGATGAAAGACGTGATCCGGATGGCCCGCCACGCCCATCATTATTTGGCGATTTTCGACAAGGGCCGTGCTCTGGCGCTCTATCACACCAAGCGCCTGGCCTCACCGGGCCAGCGAATAGTGTTGTATGCCAAGGATCGTGGATGCTCGCACCCCGGTTGCGATGTGGCGGGCTACTACTGCGAAGTCCATCACGTAACCGATTACGCCCGGTCTCGGGTCACCGACGTCAACGACCTGACGTTGGGCTGCGGCGGGCATCACCCGGTCGTCAAACCCGGAGGTTGGCAAACCCGCAAACGCGAAGACGGCCTGACTGAATGGATTCCGCCACCGCACCTGGATCGGGGCCAGCCCCGCATCAATCTGTTTCATCATCCCGAAAAACTTCTGCATGACGACGATGACGACTATGGGTAGCTTGCGAGCAGGAGTCTGAGGATGCCATGTCGCTCTTCGGTAAGAGGAAGCGTCCATCCGAGGTAACAACCGACGGATACGAGCCACCGCCCATCGACAAGGTGCATGGCCAGCCATCGGCTGACGTTGTACCGCCATACGGTTCTCTCACCGCAGACGATGTTCGCGACGTCGCCTTTCGTAAGCCGCGTCGGTGAAAGCATCCCGTCGCTGGCTTGGTTGGCCTAACGTTGCGCCCGTGGAGCCACATCCAACCCCCGAACTGGTGCCCGTCGAGGCATTGCGCTCAGGTGACCCGATCACCGACGTCAACGGTGGCGGTCACCACTACACAGTTCTCGAGTCCAAGGCCGTCAGCGACAGCTGCATCGTCCTCGAGCTCGAGTCGAAAGCCAACCACCAGCTTCGAGTGATCGAGATGTCTTTTCCCGCCGGCTACCGCGTGGGCAGATCACCTCGTCGCAGCCCTGCGACGCCGTAGCTTCGTCGGGAGAAGCTGCCGACGATTCCGACGGGTTAGCTCCCGATTCGCTGCACGCGCGGCAGAATCAATGGATGGCATGCGAGGCAGGCCATGCAGACCCGCGCCGGTCGGAGCTGCCGAGTCGCGCTGAGGTGCTCGCCGCGCTATCGGTAGCGATCGATCTGGGCCTCGGCCAACCCAGCGAGCACATGCTTCGCGCAGCGCTGATCGGCACGAGGATCGCCGATCGGCTAGGACTCACCCGGGATCAGCGTGACTGCACCTACTACACGAACCTGGTGATGTGGATCGGTTGTCACGCCGACTCCCACGAATACGCGCGATGGTTCGGCGACGACATTGCGGTGCGCCGCGATTCCGCGCTGGTTGACTGGGCGGGCTTGCCTTACCTGCGGTTCTTGCTCAGCAATGTGGCCCGCGGTGAGCCGCTGATGCGCAGGCTGACTGTTATGGCGGCACTGTTCGCCAACGCGCGCGGCCACCTGGCCCGTCTGGTCCGATCGCACTGTGCATCCGCGACGCTGCTGGCGCAGCGCATCGGCTTGGGCCCGGATGTGCAGGGTGCGCTGGCATTCGCCTTCGAACGCTACGACGGGGGAGGGCTGCCCAACGGCGCTCGCGGCGAAGACATTCCGCTCCCGATGCGGATCGCCCAGCTCGCCGACATGGCCGAGATTCACCAGCGCGCTTACGGTATCGACGGTGCGGTGGCGATGGCCCGCAACCGTAGAGGCGGCCAGTTCGACCCACACATCGTCGACGCATTCCTCGCACAGCCCGGGGGCATCTTGGCAGGCCCACCCACCGGCGATGTCTGGGCGGTCGCGTTGCGGGAATCACCTGACCGCCACCACCGGCTCGACGCGCAGTCGCTGGATGCTCTCCTCGTCGCACTTGGCGACTTTGTCGACCTGAAATGCCCGTTCACTCTTGGTCATTCGCAAGCGGTGGCACGGCTAGCCGCAGACGCGGCGTCGGTCGTCGACCTGGATGCCGATGCGGTGGCATTGACTCGCCGCGCCGGATACGTCCATGACCTGGGCCGCATCGGGGTGTCGAACCAGATTTGGTCGGCGCCGCGTCAGTTGACCGCAAGCGAATTCGAGCGAGTGCGCCTGCACCCCTACCTCACCGTGCGGATTCTCAGTCGGGTCCGCGGCTTGGAGCGTGTCGCCCAGCTGGCCGGCAATCACCATGAGCACGTGGACGGTTCGGGATATCCGCGCGGTCTGACCGGGGCCGCTCTGAGTCTCCCGGACCGCCTGCTGGCCGCCGCGGTGCGCTATCAGTCCGCGTGTGAACCACGGCCGTACCGTGCTGAGCTGTCAGCGGAATCGGCGGAACGCCGCCTGCGCCAAGATGTCCAAACCGGCGCCCTGGATCCGGTCGCGGTCGACGCCGTCTTACATGCAGCCGGCCGTCGCACTGAGCGACCCCATCGGCGCCCGGACGGGTTGACCGGCCGAGAGGCTGAGGTGCTCCGCTTGGTGGCCCGGGGGGCGTCGAACAAGGAAATCGCGGCGGCTCTCGTGATCAGCGAGAAGACCGCTCGCAACCATGTCGAGCGGGTTTACGCCAAGATCGGGGTGTCGAACCGCATCGGCGCCAGCCTGTACGCGATGCAGCACGGGCTCGTCGCGCCGTCGATACCGGAGAGAAATTGAGGCAAACGCCTCATGCGTAGAGGCAAAGAGCGGTGAACCATCAGGTCATGACCAACGTTCGAATGAGTGGTTTCGGCCGGGCGAGGAGGTCAGCGGCATGACGAAGATCAACCGGATATCGGCGGTCTGTTATGGCGCGGCGAGCTACCTGATATTCGTCGTGTCATTTCTGTATGCCATCGGGTTCGTCGGCGACATCGTGGTCCCGCGCACCGTCGATCGCGCCATCGCTGCTCCCACTGGCCAAGCCGTCGTAGTGAACCTTCTGTTGCTCGGCCTGTTCGCTGTCCAGCACAGTGTCATGGCACGGCCGGCGTTCAAACGGTGGTGGACGCGGATCGTGCCGCAGCCCCTGGAGCGAAGCACCTATGTGCTGCTGTCGAGTTTGGTGCTGTTCCTGCTGTACTGGCAGTGGCGAACTATGCCGACCGAGATCTGGCATGTCACGTCACAGGCGGGCCGGCTGGCAGTGTGGGTGCTGTTCTGGATCGGGTGGGCGATCGTCCTCGCGTCGACGTTCATGATCAGCCACGTCGATTTGTTCGGACTGCGGCAGGTGTATTCGTTCTGGCGTGGAAAACCGCTCAGCGACATCCAGTTCCGCGCTCCGTTGCTATACCGAGTTGTCCGTCACCCGTTGATGCTCGGTTTCATCATCGCCTTCTGGGCGGCGCCGACGATGACGGCCGGGCACCTGCTCTTCGCGGTCGCCACCACCGGATACATCCTGATCGCCGTGCAGCTGGAAGAGCGGGATCTGGTGGCCGCGCTCGGGCCGCAGTACCGCGACTACCGCACACAGGTGCCGATGCTGTTACCGGTGCCGCGCCGGCACTCGACATCCGCCGGCAGCGGCATGTCGACCCAAATGCAATAGCCGGTTCGTCACGCCGACCCCTGGTGTTCCGGCCGCCCAGTCGAAGCGGTTTCCGCTGGTTGCCGTGCGGGTATCGAACTATCCATGGCCGCCAGCGACCGGCAGGCGGATGAGGTTGTCCCGGATCCGAATGATCCGATCAAGCCGGAGTCCCCGACCGACCTGACCCGACCGTCGGTGCTATATGTGCTCCGCACAACCGCTCGCGAGTTCACCCATGATCAATGCACCGATCAGGCCGCAGCACTGACGTATTACGCGGTGTTGTCGATGTTTCCCGCGCTGGTGGTAATGGTCTCGCTGCTAGGGGTGCTTGGCCAGGGCAAGCGCACCACTGACACCGTCCTGCAGATCGTTGGCGAGCTTGGGCCCCCCTCGGTCGTCGACACATTGCGTAGCCCTGTCCAGCAGGTGGTGGATTCACCGTCCACTGGATTCGCACTTATCGCGGGCGTAATCGCCGGGCTGTGGTCGGCATCCGGATATATTGGCGCGTTCGGGCGCGCGATGAACCGCATCTATGAGATTCCCGAAGGCCGACCGTTCTGGAAGCTGCGGCCGCTTCAGCTATTCCTCACGCTGGCTGGCCTCATCATGGCCGGGGCGGTGGCGTTCATGCTGGCCGTGAGCGGCCCGGTGGCTAAAGCGATCGGCGATGCCATCGGTGCCGGGCATGCGGCGCTGCTGGTCTGGAACATCGCTCGCTGGCCAGTGATCTTGATCCTTGTCATCCTCGCCGTCGCCATCCTCTATCACGCGACGCCCAACGTGCGCCAGCCGAAGTTTCGCTGGATCAGCGTGGGCGCTTCGGTGGCGATCGTGGTGTGGATCCTGGCATCCTTGCTATTTGGTGTCTATGTCAGCAATTTCGGTAAGTACAACAAGACGTATGGCACGCTGGCCGGAGTCATCGTGTTTTTGCTCTGGTTGTGGATCACCAATTTGGCGCTGCTGTTCGGCGCGGAACTGGATTCCGAACTTGAACGTGGGCGTGAATTACAGGCAGGCATGCCGGCCGAACGCGATTTACAGTTGCCTCCGCGAGACACTCGTGTGAGCGATAAGAAGCGGGACAAATACGAGCGCGCATTGCAGCGTGCCAAACGGCTGCGACAGTCGCGCGGTCGCAACGATGAATCATGATGAGGCAGCAGGCCAATGCGGATCGCATTGGCCGGGGCGCAGCTTTCTACCGTCCGGCCGGACCCGCAATAACCAGTGGTTCGATGTCGCCAATGGTCTCGATGCTGGATCGGTAGCCCGGCTCGTCATGTGGCCCCGAGTTTTCGACGCCGACGACTTGCATCACGCAGGATATCCCTTGCAGCGGAAAGTTGTTCTTCAGCTGGATGCACAGGTGGTGGTTGAGGACTTCCCAGTACGGGTTCCTCGACACGTCGGCAGTGTCGAGGTAGTCGAGCGCTTGGCGGCGTAGTTTCGTGTAGTCGGGTATCTGGTCGTCGGCGATGCCGTCGTTGTACCGGTAATGAAAGTACAAGTTCACCGTATGCCCGCCCTGATTAGGTGTCCTTACCCCGATAACCTCGAACATAAAGTCACGTCTCGTGTTGTGGTGAGCGATCGGCGCGCCTTCGCGTCGGTCGAAATGCGAACCTGCTGCGAGCCCGGCACTGAACAAAGTTGCCGTCGCGATAAGGAGCCCAGTCGCACCGGCGATGACATTGCGTGTCTTCACTTCACTGCAGAGTATTTGTCAGCGAACCGTTCGGTGTAGACGCCGCACCCCAGTACCAGTCAGTCCTGAAGCGACCAATCCGGTTGGGAACCAAGGGAGTCGCGAAAAGCGTCAACGTCCGCGGATCTGACGATTCCGCCGCCAGCGGTTCCAGAAACCGCCCGCACGCGTGCCCTGCCAACCGGCACCGCTGTCGGCTGGCCGGGTGTCCGCACGCGGGCCCCGCAAGCGGTTCCAGAACCCGCCCCGACGCGTACCCTGCCAGCTGGCATCCGTGGCAGCAGGTCCGGTATCGGCTAGCGCGCGCCGCCGGCGGTTCCAGGGTGCCCCGGCACGTCTGCCACTCCAGCCTGCGCCCACGGCGCGTCGCCGGCTGTCCAACGCGTACACGCCACCACCGATGAAGAACAGCAGCAGGAACGCGAAGCAGTACAGCACCGCAAGCTCTCCCTGATTTTGAATCGGCCAAAAGCCGTGCGGGAAGTGCTGGGTGAAGTAGGCGACCGCCATCTCCCCGGAGGCGAAGAAAGCCGCGACCCGGGTGAAGAGCCCGAGCGCGACGAGCGCACCGGTGACCGTCTCGATCCAGCCCGCGTAATAGAACGGCCAGTCGCCGACCGGGACAGTCGGCCCCACCGGCCAGCCGATCAACTTCTGCAAGCCGTGGCAGAGAAACAGCAGTCCCACCACCACGCGGAAAACCGTCAGGGCCACCGGCGAGTACGTCCCGAGCCGGGCTTCCATGTTGCGCGTCGTCATGCGACGACGATACGGCTACACGTTCTTACACGTCGAAGTACAGCGCGATTCGTGCAGGGTGTTGAAAATGCTAGCTGTATTGGCGGAATTCAACACGCTGGTCAAGCGTCGGCGATATGGGCTCAGCATGGGATGGCCAGGTCTGCCGCGTACTCGGCGCGCCGGGCGTCATCTCAAGTGTCACCAGCTGCCTGACAGTCACTTAATTGGCACTACGTTCAAGGCGTCGACTCAGTGACGCGATTGCGCCGCAGTACGTTACTGGCCACCGGGTCAGCGGTGTTCACTCGAATCAGCCGTCTTGGAACCACTGCTCGATATCGGCACCACTGAGTGCGTCGTCGTGCTCGGAGTCAGCGAGCTGGTCGTCGTGAACCTCCCCAGCTAGTGCGACGGGCAAAGCGATGAAGCGGCCGTGCTCGATATCGCTCACTACTTCGAATGCCTCGTGAACAACCGCCCCCAGCAAGTCGCGTGCGTTCTCGCCATCACCAGCGCGTTGCTGGTATCGGAGAGCGGCATTGCCAAGCCGACCGAAGAACTCGACTTTCGTCATCGAATCGAACAGCGGTCGGCAAGCAGCCCAAAGTGCACGCACCAGCCACGACAAGCTTGCCGCGTGCGGAGTGACAACATATTTGGCTTCGTGGTAAGTGGGTTCGGGCATCGTTGTAGCGACAACCAAACCAGCGCCGCCCCACAGGTGGCGATCTTCGCCTACCGTACCGGCGGCTACCGCCTGATCCAGGGCTTCGACTCGGAGACGGGCTTTGGCCAATCGTGCTTTGGCTTCGGCCAGCTTGTAGACTTCGCGCTGTGCGCGCCGAGCTGCCGAAGGACCGCCAATGAGAGCGCGGGCGTCCTTCATCGACAGCATCAGGTGCAGCGGATCAGTCGGGGAACTCTCGAAGTCGAAGTGAGCGTAAAATCCGCGAGCCTCCTCGTGCAATGCGTGCACGAGTATCGCCCGCACGCCGACATGTTCGGCCACCTGGACACTTCGCGCGATCGCATCACGGAGCAGATGGCTGCCCAAACCGTTCCCCTGCTCTTTACGGTCAACCGCCAGCCGCGACAACAAGATCACAGGCACAGGGTCAGGCATATTGCGGCGTACCGGACCCGGCGCCGAGTTACGATCGATGGCCGCCGACGCAAGGGCGTAAAAGCCGACCACGTGACCATCCCGGCACGTAACGAAACAACGCGATGCCCCCTGGACGTGATTGGCCAACGCCCGCTTACGCAGATATTCGTCCAAGCTCGGTTCGCCGCTGTCGAATGTAGCGACGTCGTCGGCGTCGGTGATCGGCCGTGGGGTGCTGTAGTACCCGGCCGCGGCGCTCACGCATCACCGTGAAAGATAGTCGGCTCGGAAAACAGTTTTTCCAGCCGAGGCTTGTGTGAGACGGGCCGGTCCAGCATCGAAGTGAATTGCGTCCATGCCGCGTCGTCGAGCATGAACAGCCGGCGGTCGGCCAACACGTCGCGGGCATGCGCGAGCGCTGCCGTGACTGTGAAATTGGTGAGATCGGTTCCTTCGACCTCGGCGGCACGACGAATCAGCGCGTCCTGCTCAGGGGTCAGGCGCGCTGCAAGACGCTCAGTTTTGATAGCCATGCATCCGAGTGTGCGCCTAATAGGCGTACAAATCAACCCTCGCCGTCACCCTTGCGTACCTCGGAGCCGCGTTCGTGGCCTAGCCAGAGGTAAGGCGATTGGCTCGATTGGCTCGCCTACACGTCGAAGTAGAGCGCGAATTCGTACGGATGCGGCCGGATGTTGACCGGCTCGATCTCGTTCTCACGCTTGAAGGTGATCCACGTCTCGATCAGGTCTGACGTGAAAACCCCGCCCTCCGTAAGGTATTCGTGGTCGGCCTCAAGCCGGTCGATCACCGCGGCCAACGACGTCGGCGCCTGCGGAATGTTGGCGGCCTCTTCCGGCGGCAGCTCATAGAGGTCCTTGTCGACCGGTGACTGCGGCTCGATCTTCTTCTTGATCCCGTCCAGGCCGGCCATCAGCATGGCCGAGAACGCCAAGTAGGGGTTGCCCGACGAGTCGGGGCAGCGGAACTCCAGCCGCTTGGCCTTCGGGTTGGTGCCGGTGATCGGGATGCGCACACACGCCGACCGGTTGCGCTGGCTGTACACCAGGTTGATCGGGGCCTCGTAGCCGGGCACCAGCCGCTTGTAGGAGTTCACGGTCGGGTTGGTGAACGCCAGCAGCGACGGCGCGTGGTGCAAGATGCCGCCGATGTAGTGGCGGGCGGTGTCGGACAGCCCGGCATAACCCACTTCGTCGTAGAACAGCGGGTCGCCTTCCTTCCACAACGACTGGTGGACGTGCATGCCGGAGCCGTTGTCGCCGAACAGCGGCTTGGGCATGAAGGTGACCGTCTTGCCGTGCTGCCACGCCGTGTTCTTGATGATGTACTTGTACAGCTGCAATTGGTCGGCCGCGTGCAGCAGCGTGTTGAACTGGTAGTTGATCTCGGCCTGGCCGCCGCTGCCCACCTCGTGGTGGCCCTTTTCCAGCGTGAACCCGGCGTTGATCAAGTTGGTCAGCATCTTGTCGCGCAGGTCGACGTACTGGTCGTTGGGCGCCACCGGGAAGTAGCCGCCCTTGGGGCGGACCTTGTAGCCGCGGTTGGGGCTGCCGTCGGCCTCGGTCGCCGCGCCGGTGTTCCACCAGCCGGAGATGGCGTCGACCTCGTAGAACGAACCGTTGATCCGCGAGTCGAAGGCCACCGAGTCGAAGATGTAGAACTCGGCCTCCGGGCCGAAGTAGGCGGTGTCGGCGATGCCGGTGCTGATCAGATAGTTCTCCGCCTTGCGGGCCACGTTGCGCGGGTCGCGCGAGTACGGCTCCCGGGTGAACGGGTCGTGCACGAAGAAGTTCAGGTTCAGCGTCTTGGCCTCGCGGAACGGGTCGATGATCGCGGTGTCGGGGTCGGGCAGCAGATACATGTCCGACTCGTGGATCGACTGGAAGCCGCGGATCGACGAACCGTCGAAGGCCAGCCCGTCGGTGAAAACGCTCTCGTCGCACCCCGAAGCCGGAATCGTGAAGTGCTGCATGATCCCGGGCAGGTCGCAGAACCGGACGTCGACGAACTCGACCTTCTCATCCTTGATGAGCTTGATGATGTCGTCGGCCGTCTTCTCGGACACCGAAGCGCTCTCCTTCATTGTGGGCTTCGAGTCTATTGCGGTCATTGAAGAGCTCTCCTTTACTGGCCGTGACGATGGCCCGACCGAACGCTATGGACGCCATGTTGCCCAAGGGTCAACCCTATGTTGCGCTGACGTTACGCGCCCCGGTCATTGGTAACTTTTACCAGGCCGGCTCCGCCGTATTGTGGGGCCCATGGCCCGCGCGATCGCATCGTGGCTTTCTGGCCCGCCACACCAGCCCGAATCAGGCCGGCCATCGACTTATCCCGGCGAGGCGCTCGGGCTGGCCGAGAGCGGGCCCGGTTCATTGGCGCGCATGGGGCGCCGGTTGGCAGCACTGCTGATTGACTGGCTGATCGCCTACGGCTTGGCCGCGCTCGCGATGACGTTGGGCTGGGTGACGCCGGCGTCGCTGTCGACCGCGGTCCTGGTGATTTGGTTCGTCATCGGGGTGATAGCCGTGCGGCTGTTCGGGTTCACCCCAGGACAGCTCGCGCTGGGGCTCGGGGTAATAACCCTGCAGGGGCGAAAGCATGTCGGGCTTGGTCGCGCCGTAGTTCGCGGCGTACTCATCGCGCTGGTCGTCCCGGCGTTGTTCGTCGACACCGACGGTCGCGGTCTGCACGACCGGGTGACCGGCACCGCTGTAGTGCGGCGGTAGGAGCCCGGGCTAGCGCCGACGCACGGTGCGCTGCACACTGCGCAGCTTGCCGGCGGTGGGCATGGGTCCCTTCGGCATCGCGGCCGCGCCGGCACGCGACCCGAGCGCACTCAGCCGCGACTCCAGTGAGTCCAACTGCTTGGCGGTGATATTGGCCGGCAGTCGGGCGAGGTGACGTTCCAGTTTGGCCAGGGGAACTTCACCCTCGCCGTTGCCGACGACGATGTCATAGATCGGCACGTCGCCGACCAGTCGCGCGGTGCGCTTCTTCTCCTGGGCAAGCAGCGGCTTGAGGCGGCCCGACGACCCTTCTCCGACCAGGATGACACCGGGCCGGCCGATCACCCGGTGCACGGCGTCGAAGTGGCCGGTCGCGGCCACACCAGGAGTGACGCGCCATTTACCACGCAGATTTTCCAGCACCCATGCCGCCGCGCCGGCTTGCCCTTCGGCCTTGCGGTACACCGACCGCTGCGCGCGTCGGCCGAAGATGATGAACGCCACCAGTGCGCCCAGCACCACACCGAGCACGATCATCATCACCATGGCGAATCCGCCGGCCGCCACACCGGCCGCTACGGACGCACCGACGATCAACACGAAGGCGCTGATCATGTACGGCAGCAGCCGCTTGTCTTCTTGGCGCTGAATCGTGAACGCCTGCCACAGCTGAGTGCGCCGCTCCTTGGCGGCGGCCTTGCGGGCGGCCTTGGCTTCTGCTTTGGCGGCCTTCGTCGCCGCTGCATTGCGCGATTTCGCCATAATCGCCAAGGATACGGAAAACGCGGTTCAGCGCGGTGCTGCGGCCTGCCGCCGCTGGATGGCCTGCTCATAGAGGCGGCCGGCCCGATACGACGAGCGCACCAATGGCCCTGCCAGAACGCCGGCGAACCCCAGCTGTTCGGCATACCCGGCGTACTCCACGAACTCCTCAGGCCTGACCCAGCGCTGCACCGGGTGGTGGCGCAGCGACGGACGCAGATATTGGGTGATGGTGACGATGTCGCAGCCAGCGTCGTAGAGATCTTTCAGCGCGGCCCGCACCTCTTCAGGCGTTTCCCCTAAACCGAGGATCAGGTTGCTCTTGGTGACCAAGCCGTAATCGCGGGCGCCGGTGAGCACGTCGAGGCTGCGCTGGTAGGTAAACGCCGGCCGGATCCGTCTGAAAATCCGCGGGACCGTTTCGACGTTGTGCGCCAACACTTCTGGGCGCGCGGCAAAGACCTGCTCGAGGCGGTCCGGGTCTCCGTTGAAATCGGGTATCAGCAGCTCGACACCGGTGGACGGGTTGAGCTGCTTGATGGCGCGCACCGTCTCGGCATACAGCCACGCCCCGCCGTCGGGCAGGTCGTCGCGGGCCACACCGGTGACGGTGGAATACCGCAATCCCATCGCCTGCACACTCTCGGCCACCCGGCGTGGCTCGTCGCGGTCCAGCGGCGCGGGCTTGCCGGTGTCGATCTGGCAGAAGTCGCAGCGACGGGTGCACTGGTCACCGCCGATCAAGAAGGTGGCCTCGCGGTCCTCCCAGCATTCGTAGATGTTGGGGCAGCCGGCCTCCTCGCACACAGTGTGCAGGCGTTCACGCCGGACCAGGCCCTTCAGCTCGGTGTAGTGCGGCCCCATCCGCGCGCGGGTCTTGATCCACGGTGGTTTGCGTTCGATCGGGGTCTGGGCGTTGCGGACCTCCAGGCGCAGCAGCTTTCTGCCTTCGGGGGCAACGGTCACAACGGCGATGCTACGCGCGCGGGGGTGTGGTCGCGCACCGCCAGCACACCGTCCAGCGCGTCACACACCGCTTCGGCGACCGCAGATCGCACGTCGTCAATACCGACCCGGCGGCCCAGTTCAGCCGTTATCGACGTCACCCCGGCATCGCTGATGCCGCACGGCACGATCCGGGTGAACGCATTCAGATCACAGTCGCAGTTGAGCGCGAAGCCGTGCAGCGTCGTCGCCCGTGACACGCGCACACCGATGGCGGCGACCTTGCGCGCTGGCCGGCCACCGCCGGCCGGCAACCACAC
Organism: Mycobacterium noviomagense; assembly: GCF_010731635.1. NCBI lineage: Bacteria > Bacillati > Actinomycetota > Actinomycetes > Mycobacteriales > Mycobacteriaceae > Mycobacterium > Mycobacterium noviomagense. The sequence goes on along the minus strand of NZ_AP022583.1, from coordinate 4,654,339 downwards.
TCCCGAACGGCCGTCGACGCGGCCTACCGACAGGCCAAGGTCGGAGCACACCTTGATCAGCGATTCTTCAAGCCGCCGAACGTAATTCACCACGTCGAGCGGCTGGGCCAGCCCGATGATCGGATAGCCCACGAGTTGCCCCGGGCCGTGCCAGGTGATCTTGCCGCCACGATCGGTGTCGACGACCGGCGTGCCGTCAACAGGTCGCTCGTGCGGCAGTGTGCGCCGACCCGCGGTGTAAACCGACGGGTGTTCCAGCAGCAGCAGGGTGTCGGTGCCGCCGTCGGCCCGGGCGTCGGCCACTTCGCGTTGCAGCTGCCAGGCCGCGCGGTAATCGACGGCGCCGAGCTGGCGGACGTCGATGGGATCCAGGCTGGACCGGATAGAGCTCACAGCGCCGAGGCTACCCGGCGCCACTAGGCCACGTCGGGCCGCGCGGTGGCGTAGTTGAGTGCCTCGCCGATTGTGTTGTGGTTGAACCGGAAACCGGCGCGCTCGAGTGCGGCCGGAATCGCACGCTGGCCGCAGAGCAGACCTTCCTCGGCGAACTCGCCAAGCGCGGCACGCACCGCGAACCCCGGCAACACCAACGGGGTGGGCCGGTGCACCGCCCGGCCCAGCGCCGCGGTGAATTCGGCGTTGGTGACCGGAGCAGGGCCCGTCAAGTTCACCGGTCCAGCCAGCACGTCATGCGATATCACGAATTGCAGCGCCCGTACCTCGTCTTCGAGGCTGATCCAGGACATGTACTGGCGGCCGCTGCCCAACCGGGCGCCCAGGCCCACCGAGAACAAGGGCCGCAGGCGCCCCAGCGCTCCTCCCGACGGGGCCAGCACAAGCCCGGTGCGGGCCAGCACGACGCGGGCGCCGCTGTGTTGGGCGGGCGCCGTGGCGGCTTCCCAGTCTTGGCACAGCTGGGCAAGGAAACCCTTTCCGGCTGAGGCGGTTTCGTCGACGACACGGTCTTTCGTGTTGCCGTAATAGCCGACGGCGCTGGCATTGACCAGTACACCGACACCGGCCTCGGCGACAGCGGCGGACAGCACCTCGGTAGGTGTGATGCGGCTATCGCGGAGGTTCTGTTTGAACGCACCGGACCAGCGGCGCTGCCCGATGTTGATGCCGCACAGGTTGACAACGGCGTCGACTCCACTCAACGCAGTCGCGTCGAATTCGCCGCTCTCCGGATTCCAGTGCAACTCACCGCTATTCGCCGGGGTGCGGCGCACGATGCGCACCACCCGGTGGTCAGCCGCGCGCAATGCAGCCACCAAAGCGGAGCCGATCAGGCCGGAGGAGCCCGCGATTGCTATGACGACGTTGGCCACAGTCTCTTCAAGCCCTTCCTACAGCCCGAGGTCGGCCTCGAAGGCTCCTTCTTCGAGCCGATGCTTGATCGTGGTCAGGAAACGTCCGGCGTCAGCGCCGTCGATGAGCCGGTGGTCGTAGGTCATCGGCAGATAGCAGATTGAGCGGATCCCGATCGACTCGTTGCCGTTCTCGTCGACCACCACCCGCGGGCGCTTGACGATGGCCCCGGTGCCCAGCATGGCGGCCTGCGGCGGCACCAGGATCGGCGTGTCGTGCAGAGCGCCTTGGCTGCCGATGTTGGTGATCGTGAAGGTGCCGCCGGACAGCTCGTCGGGTTTGAGGTTCCCCGACCGCGCACGAGCGGCGATGTCGGCGATGGCGCGCGCCAGCCCGGCCAGCGACAAGTCGCCGGCGTTGTGGATCACCGGCGACAGCAGTCCTTGCTCGGTGTCGACGGCGAACCCAAGGTGTTCGGCGTCGTAGTAGGTGATCTCCTTGGTTTCCTCGTTGTAGCTGGCGTTGATGTTGGGGTGGATCTTGAGCGCGTCGATCACCGCCCGTGCGATGAACGGCAGGAATGTCAGGTTGACGCCTTCGCGCTCGGCGAAAGCGGCTTTGGCCCGCGCCCGCAACGCCACGATCTTGGTCATGTCGACCTCATGGGTCTGCGTGAGTTGCGCTGTGGCAAGCAGGGATTCGCGGGTCTTCGCGGCGGTGATCTGGCGGATGCGGCTGGCCTTTTGCGTGGTGCCGCGCAAATGCGCCAGCGCGGGTGCCGGGGCGGGCGCGGCGGGGGCTTGTGCGGCTGCTGCGGGCGCCTTCTTGGCTTCTTCTCTTTGTTCGACGGCAGCCAGTACATCCTGTTTGCGGATACGCCCGCCCACGCCGGTGCCTTTCACTTGCGCCAGGTCGATGCCGTTGTCGGCGGCCAGTTTTCGCACCAGGGGAGTGACGTACGGCGTTGCGCCCGCGGCGGGCGACGGCGCGGGCCGGGCTTCGGGCTGGGGCTCAGGCTTGGCTGCGGGTTCGGGTTGTGCGATCGGCGTCGGCTCGGGTGCGGGTTTGGCCGCCGGCTCCGGCCGGGGTGCCGGCGTCGGCTGCGGTTCCGGTTCCGGCTTCGGCTGCGGTGTCGGTTCAGGCTTTGGTTCAGGTTTTGGTGCGGGCGGGGCCGGCGGCTCGCCTGCCGGCGCGGCGGCGCCGGTGCCGATCTTGGCCAGCTCGCCGCCGACCGACACCGTGGTGTCTTCCTCAGCGGTGATGCTGAGCAGCGTCCCGGCGACCGGCGAGGGAATCTCGGTGTCGACCTTGTCGGTGGAGACCTCCACCAGCGGCTCGTCGACCTCCACCGAGTCGCCGACCTTCTTCAGCCAGCGGGTCACCGTGCCTTCGGTGACCGACTCGCCGAGCTCGGGCATCAACACCGGCGTGGCAGCTCCGTCGCCGCCAGCTTGACCGTCTTCGCTGGCAGGGGCCGGCTGTGCCTCGGGTTCGGGTTCGGGCTGGGCCTCGGGCTCGGCTGCTGTTTCCTGGGCGGCTTGCGCCGGCGCCTCAGCTGAGGGCTGGCCACCGTCGCCTTCGGCGCTGTCGCCGATGATCGCCAGCTCGCCGCCGACCTCGACGGTGTCGTCCTCCTGGGCGATGATCTTGGTCAGCACACCGGCGGCCGGAGACGGGATCTCAGTGTCGACCTTGTCGGTGGACACCTCCAGAAGAGGCTCGTCGAGTTCGACCGTGTCGCCTTCCTGCTTGAGCCAGCGGGTGACCGTCCCCTCGGTGACGCTCTCACCGAGAGCCGGCATCTGGACTGAGAAGGCCATCTCTGTTGACTCCTCGATCGATCGGGCGGTCGGCGTGGGTCGACCTCTGGCTTACCACACCGTCGTTTACCGGGGCGGCACCCAACTGATTCGAAACCATCCTGTCACTGCGAAGCTGCCGGCAGACAACCAGGGCGGGGCGGCTGTTGCCGCGGCTTGACATCGTTGCGCGCCGCGGACCAAGGTGCTTGCTACCTGTGAGCGGAGGTCCCCATGCCAGCAGCACAACAACAAGCCGCGCAGCGCTTCGTCGACAGCGCCGACGGTGCTCGCATCGCCGTCTACGAAGAGGGCAACCCCGACGGCCCGACCGTGGTGCTGGTCCACGGCTGGCCCGACTCCCATGTGCTGTGGGACGGCGTCGTTCCGCAGCTCGCCGAGCGGTTCGGCGTGATCCGTTACGACAACCGCGGCGTCGGCGCATCGTCGGTGCCCAAGCCGGTTTCGGCGTACACGATGGCGCGGTTCGCCGACGACTTCGCGGCCGTCGTCGACTCCTGTAGCCCCGACCAGCCGGTGCATGCGGTGGCCCACGACTGGGGGTCGGTAGGCGTGTGGGAATACCTGGGCCGCCCCGGGGCGCGCGAGCGGGTCGCCTCGTTTACCTCGATTTCCGGACCCAGCCAGCACCACCTCGTCGACTACATCTTCAGCGGCCTGCGACGGCCCTACCGCCCACGAACCTTCGTGCGGGCACTCAGCCAGGCGCTGCGGCTGGGCTACATGGCGTTCTTCTCGATACCGGTGCTTGCGCCGCTGCTGATCCGGCTTGCGTTGTCCAGCAAGGCAATCCAGCGCGCGTTGGTCAGGGGTATTCCCCGTGAGCAGATCCACCACTCGGCGAGCATCGCCAGAGACGCTGCGTATTCGGTGAAGACGTACCGCGCCAACTACTTTCGATCCTTTGCAGGCGCACGACGGGACCACTATGTCGACGTCCCCGTACAGCTCATCGTCAACACCGAAGACCCATACGTGCGCCCCTACGGCTACGACGCCACCGCCCGTTGGGTTCCGCGGCTATGGCGCCGCGACATCAAGGCCGGCCACTGGTCGCCGATATCACATCCGCAGGTTGTGGCGGCATCGGTGCACGAGTTCGCTGACTTCAGCGAAGGCAAACCGGCGAGCCGCGCGCTGCGGCGCGCCGAGGTGGGCCGAACTCGAGACCGATTCGGCGACATGCTGGTCGCGGTGACCGGCGCCGGCAGCGGCATCGGCCGCGCGACCGCGCTGGCATTCGCGCAGGAGGGCGCCGAGGTGGTAGTCAGCGACATCGACGAAGCCGCGGCCAAGGACACCGCCGCGCAGATAGCCGCAGCCGGCGGCGTCGCGCACCCCTACCTGCTCGACGTGGCCGACGCTGAGGCCGTCGAGGCATTCGCCGACCAACTCTGTGCGGAGCACGGCGTGCCCGACATCGTCGTCAACAACGCCGGCATCGGGCAGGCCGGTGAGTTTCTGGACACGCCGCCCGAGCGGTTCGACCGGGTGCTCGAGGTCAACTTCGGCGGGGTGGTCAACGGTTGCCGCGCGTTCGGCCGGCGGCTGGTCGAGCGCGGCACCGGCGGGCACATCGTCAACGTGTCCTCGATGGCCGCGTTCGCGCCGTCGCGGTCGTTGAGCGCCTACTGCACGTCCAAGGCTGCGGTCTACATGTTCTCCGATTGCCTGCGAGCCGAGCTCGACGCGGCGGGTGTGGGGCTGACCACCATCTGCCCGGGCATCATCGACACCAACATCGTGCACACCACCCGGTTGGATGCGCCGCCGCGGGAAGGCGAGCAGGTCGAAGGCCGCCGGCAACAGCTGGAGAGATTGTTTTCGGTGCGGCATTACGGTCCGGAAAAGGTCGCTAACGCGATCATGTCCGCCGTCGACAAGCAGAAAGAGATCCGGCCGGTCGCCCCGGAGGCTTACCTGCTCTACGGCCTGTCCCGGATCGCGCCGCAAGTGCTGCGCAGCACCGCGCGACGGCGCTTGGTGTAGCCGGGGTCAAACCTCCCCGGCTACCGCTCCGCCGGGCCGTCGGACGAACAGAGCGCCGACCACAGTAATGACGCCGATCACCGTCAGCGGGATCGACCACGCGCGCCTGCTGCCGAGCGAGGAATTGCATTCGGCGACGTAATTGCGGTGGGGGACAAGCTGACTGACGATCGGTATGTCCGGCGGAGTCTTGTCCTTCGCTTCCTGAAGGTTGGACGCTACTGCGTTGCCACATCCGATGGATCCGCCATTGTCGTCCGATATCGACACCGGCAACAACAGGCCGATGACGCCGGCCACCAGCAGCACCGCGCCCACCAACAAGATCAACCGCCGCATAGTCACGCTTGACGCCTTCCCACGATGTCGAGTAGTGCGAGGTTAGCCAATGCGATCGGCCGGGAAGCGGCTTTTCGCGCGATACCGCGCTGAGCGGCGGCCGCAGGATCGGCGACCTGCGTCAATGCAGGTTTGACCCGGGTGTGACGCATTGTCGTCGGCGGCCTTGGGTACCCGCAGGAATCAGCCCCGATGCGAAAGGACCTTGCCGATGACTGCCACACGAGAGCTGTCTGCGACGCGGGATGTGCGCGCCTCATGCCAGCAAGTCTGGGACGTACTGGCCAACGGGTGGACGTACACCCAATGGGTGGTCGGAAACAGCCGGACTCGTGCCGTCGACTCGAACTGGCCTGAGCCGGGTTCTGTCATCCGGCACTCGATCGGGGTGTGGCCACTGGTGATCAACGATCAGACCGAGGTCGAAAGTTGTGAGCCACTGCGTGAATTGGTGCTGCGCGCGGGGCTCGGGCCGTTCGGCGCCGCGCGGATCACGATGCGCCTGCACGAGACGCCGAAAGGCTGCCGGGTCGAGATGATCGAGGTGCCGGCCGAAGGACCGATCCGCTTCATCCCCGACCAGCTGACACTGGTGGCCATCCATCCCCGCAACCGCGAGTGCATCCTGCGGCTGACTGCCCTAGCCGAACGTCTTGAGCCGAGCCAGGTGGAGGGATGACCGCGGAAGCCGTCGACGCGGTTGTCATCGGCGCCGGACACAACGGGCTGGTCGCCGCCGCGATGCTGGCCGACGCCGGTTGGGACGTGCTGGTCTTGGAAGCTCAGCCCGAGCCCGGCGGCGCGGTGCGCAGCGCCGAACTGACACCGGGGTACGTCACCGACTTGTTCAGCTCCTTCTATCCCATGACGGCGGCATCTTCGGCGATGGCCGCGCTGCACCTCGAGGACCACGGGCTGCAGTGGTCGCGCGCGCCCGCGGTCGTCGGCCATCCCGCCAGCGCAGCCGACGACGACCCGCCCATCCTCTACCCTGACCCGGCCCGCACCGCAACAGAATTCGAGCGCAGGGAACCAGCTGACGGCGAAAACTGGTGGCGGATAGTCACGTTGTGGGAAAAGATCAAATCGCCACTGCTGGACGCAATCCTGTCGCCTTTTCCGCCGGTATTTCCGACTATTCGGCTGCTGCTCAAACTCGGCACAGCGGATGCGGTTCGGCTGGCTCACCTGTTGGTGCAGCCGGCCAACACCATGGTGGAGCAACTATTCGACGGTGAGGCACCGCGATTGCTATTGCTGGGCAACGCGATGCACGCCGACGTACCGGCCGAGGCGCCCGGCAGCGGTGTGTTTGGTTTCCTGATGACGATGCTCGGCCAAGACGTCGGATGGCCTGTTCCCGTCGGCGGTTCAGGTCAGCTGACCGCAGCACTGGTCAACCGGGCTCGCTCGGTGGGCGCACAGATCGAGTGCAACCAGAACGTCGCGACGATCCAGGTGCAAAATGGCCGCGCAGTCGGGGTGACCACCGACGGCGGACGAACCGTGCGGGCTCGACGTGCGGTGGTGGCCGACGTCACCGCACCGCGGCTGTTTTGCGACATGCTGCCAGCCGATGCCGTTCCGGTTGGTCTGCGTGATGAGCTCGAGCATTTCGTCTGGGACCCGCCCGTGGTAAAGGTCAACTATGCGCTTGACAGCAAGATTCCTTGGCGCGCTATGGGTTTGGCCGATGTCGGCACGATCCATCTCGGCGCCGACGCGGACGGGCTAGTGCGTTGGATGGCCGATTTGAATACCCGGGTCGTGCCTGAACACCCCTTCATGCTGTTGGGTCAGACCACCACAGCCGACCCGAGCCGGTCACCGGCTGGCACCGAAAGTGTTTGGGCCTACACACATCTGCCGCGCAACGTCGCCGACGACGACTCAGCCGAACGGCTCGCCAAAGCGGTGGACCACGTCATCGAGGAACATGCGCCCGGTTTCGGGTCGCATGTGATCGACCGGTTCGTGCAACGCCCGTCGGATTTGGAAGCCAGTGACGCGAATCTGCACCTCGGTGCGCTCAACGGCGGAACCGCTCAACTGCAGCAGATGTTGGTCTTTCGCCCCGCGCCGGGAATGGGCCGGGCCGAAACACCTGTCGAGGGGCTGTATCTCGGCAGCGCGTCAGCGACACCGGGAGGCTCGGTACACGGCGCGTGCGGGCGCAACGCCGCCAACGCAGCGTTGGCGGCCGCCGGCTGGACCGGCTGGCCGCGGCGCAAGCTGACCCGCGGTGTGCTCTCGCTGCTGACGAAGTAAGTATGTTGCCGGTATCAGAACAGCGTGCCGCAGTACGGTACCCGTTCGGTAGCGAAGGCGGCATCCAGATTGCGTATCGCACCGCTACGCAACTCTGTGATGCGGTTCGCTCGGTGAAGTTCGTACGCTCGATGCGCGCCCATGTAGATCGTTGCCAGCTCGCCGAGGCCGAGCTTGATGTCCGCGGGCCCGTCATGCGGCGTGCATTTCCCAACGCCGTCGCGCGTCTGCAGCAGGAATCGTCCTCCCGCGACGCTGAGCGGGTCTGTCACGTCCAATACGACGTCGGCGTCAGCGGAGTATGCGCGTGCGCCAAGCGCGTCAGGCACATTCATGATCCGCATCCAGAGGAAATCGCTCAGCGCTGCGGTTGGGGCAGCAAGCTGATCCTTGAGTTTGAGCGGAAGCGGATCGTCGATCGGAACCTCGATCGCTATGTTGTCGAACATCTTCATACCCACCAGCGTCGCAAGCAGTTCGGTATGTGCTTCGTCGGTGACAGGGCAGAAGTCTTGAACCACCACTGAGCCAAACGGCCGTCGAAACGCGTGTGGTGACGCGCCGGTCACCCGGTATGTCAGGAACCCGTCCGGATGGACAATGAAATTCAGCGACGACCCGTTATCCCGTTGCGTCACTCTGTCTTCCAGAAAATCGGCCCACCAGCCGCTGTCTCGGCTCAGTGCCCCAGGCGTTATGGCGCACCACCGATCGTAGATTTCCGGTAGGTAGCGACCCGCCACAGAAGCGTGGACCTCACGCGCCTGATTCCGGCTGGGCTTAGCGCGTAGCTCCGTGAAGCGTGGCTCAATGTTGTACGTGCGCGCATAGGTGGCCACGCCTGCGCCCAAGATCTCGTACACCGTTGGCTGCGTCGGAACACCACACAGGATGGGATAGCCACGCTCCTGGAGTATTCCGAAGCCCTGGAGACTGATCCGCTGCCAGATTCCTCTTCCCTGATGCGTTGCCGCGACGGCGATCATGGCCAGCCAGGAGGCGTCAAGACTGGCGCCGCCCGGCACGGTCAGCCGCAACCTGTAGTAAAGGGAGGTCCCGACCAGACACGGATCCTCCGGATTGGAGACATCCTCGGCGACCAGAATGTCGTTGGGCTGGATCCGGCGTTTCCAAGCCTCAATGTCGCCCGGCTCCACCGTAACCCCGTACACGCGGGCCTGATTTTCATAGACCGCCTGCAGGTCGTCATCTGTTGCGTACCTAATGCTGATGGAGTCGTCCGTCGTATTCATCGCGTCCAATCAGGTGTAGCCCAGCCGAACCGCCGCTCCGCCAACCAGATCCGCTGAGCTGTTTTCGAGGGGTTTTCGAAGGTTGCCGAGAGTGCCGCCTCGCCGAGCCTACCCACCGAATGACCGCCGCAACCACGCAGGTCACTGGGAAGCGCCGATGTGTAGCGTGGTGTCTTTGCTGGTGAAAAACCCGGCGCCAGGTAGGCAGCCGGTATGGGGTACACGGTTGGTGGCGGGGTCGACAGCGGAAGGACGCCGAGGTGCTGCGAGCAATCACCCGACTTGCCATTGCCGCGCCGCGACGCATCATCGCGGTCGCCGTCTTTCTTGCGCTGGCGGCGGCGGTTTTCGGCATCCCGGTGGTCAACAGCCTGTCGGCCGGCGGCTTCCAAGACCCGACGTCGGAGTCAGCGCGAGCGACCGAACTACTCAGGGACAAGTTCGACCAGACCGATCAGAAGATGATGATCGTGCTCAGCACACCCGCCGGCGCCCGCAGCGATCAGGCGCGCCGGGTCGGCACCGACATCGTCGCGCACCTGAAACGGTCGCCGTGGGTCTCCAATGTGTCCTCGGCATGGACGTCGCCGCCGCAGGCCGCCGCGCAGCTGATCAGCAAGGACAACAAGTCCGGGATGATCGTGGCCGACCTGAAAGGCGGCGAGGACAACGCGCAGAAGTACGCCAAGACGCTTTCGGCTGAACTGGTACACGACCGCGACGGCGTCACCGTGCGCGCCGGTGGCATGGCTGTGGCCTACGCCCAGATCAACCAGCAAAACCAGCACGACTTGGTGTTGATGGAATCCATTGCGATTCCGCTGAGCTTCGCCGTGCTGGTCTGGGTTTTCGGCGGCCTGGTAGCGGCAGCGCTGCCGATTGCCCTCGGCGGGCTGGCCATCGTCGGCACCATGTCGGTGTTACGGCTGATCAGCTTTACCACCCACGTGTCGACCTACGCGCTGGACCTGAGTATCGCCATGGGTCTGGCGTTAGCGATCGACTACACATTGCTGATCATCACCCGCTACCGCGAGGAGCTGGCCACGAGCAACGACCCCGAGCGGGCACTGTTTCGGACCATGGCCACCGCCGGGCGCACCGTTCTGTTCTCTGCGACCACCGTCGCCTTGTCCATGGCGGTGTTGCTGGTGTTTCCGATGTACTTCTTGAAATCGTCCGCCTACACCGTTGTGGCCACGGCAGTCATTGTTGCGCTGGCCTCCATCGTCGTCACGCCGGCGTTGATCGTGGCGCTGGGGCCCCGGCTGGACGCGTTGAATGTGCGCCCGATAGCGGCCCGGCTCCTGCCCGGGTTGAGACGGAACCGCGACCACGCGCACAAGCCCGTGAACTCGATGTACTTCTGGTACCGGTTGACCAAGTCCGTGTTGCGCCACGCAGTCCCGGTCGGCCTTTCCGTGGTCGCGCTGCTGCTGCTGCTTGGCGTGCCGTTCCTGGGAGTGAAGTGGGGTTTTCCGGATGAGCGTGTGCTGCCGCGATCGGCATCGGCCCGCCAAGTGGCCGACATGTTGGACAACGATTTCGCCAACGGGTTAGGGAACGCGGTTACCGTCGTGATCCCCGACGCCCGTGGTGTGAGCCCCGCCGACGTGGAGCGCTACGCCGCCGAGCTATCCAGGGTCCCCGACGTGTCGGCCGTGAGCGCACCAATGGGAACATTCGTGTCCGGACACCTGATGGGGCCGGCCGGCGGACCGACGGGCGTTGCTAGCGACAGTGCGTTTTTGACCGTCAGCAGCACCGCGCCACTGTATTCGGACGCCTCGGACACCCAACTCGACCGATTGCACAAGGTCGGCGGACCGGCCGCGCGGAATGTGCAGATGACCGGCCTGGCGCAGATCAACCGCGACAACGTCGCCGCGATCACCCAGCGCCTGCCGACCGTGTTAGGGCTGATCGCCGTCATCACGTTCACGCTGCTGTTCTTCCTCACCGGCAGTGCGGTGATACCGCTGCAGGCGCTGGTCTGCAACATGCTGTCGCTGACGGCGGCATTCGGGGCAATGGTGTGGATCTTCCAGGACGGCCACCTCGGCGCGCTGGGGACCACCCCGAATGGGACGTTGAACGCCAACATCCCGGTGTTGCTGTTCTGCATCGCCTTCGGGCTGTCCATGGATTACGAGGTGTTTCTGGTCTCGAGGATCCGCGAGTATTGGGTGGCCTCCGGGGCGGCCCGCGAGTTCGGACCGAATTCAGCCGAGGCGCGCGCCGACAACGATGAGGCCACGGCTTTGGGCCTGGCCGGCATCGGTCGGGTGGTCACCGCCGCCGCGCTGGTGATGTCGATCTCTTTTGCCGCATTGATACCCGCACAGGTGTCATTCATGCGGATGCTTGGTCTCGGCCTCACCCTTGCCGTGCTGGTCGACGCGACCCTGGTGCGAATGGTCCTGGTTCCGGTTTTCATCCACCTGGTCGGTCCCCGGAGTTGGTGGGCGCCCAAGCCGTTGGTCTGGCTGCACGACCGGTTGGGGGTTGGTGAATCCGCGGCTGTCGCGGTGGGCCGCCGTCGCTGGGCAGCTGAGGCGTCGCACCCCACAGCGGGATATGATCAGGAGCCGGCTGTCTCGGTGACGGACAGCAGTTAGCGCGTCGACAAGGCGTTTTCGGCGCGCAGCTGTTCGTCGATTCGATCACGGGTCGCGACGGCTTCGTCGCGGGCAAGGTCGACGATGGCCGCCGCCATCACCAGCACGGCGAATACCAGAGCGATCAGCCCGGCCCGACCGGTGTTCAGCGTCTCGCCCAAGACGACCACACCCAGCAGTGCCCCGACCACCGGCTGCGACACCTGCAGGGTCGGCATCGACGCCGTCAGGGGCCCGGCCCGAAACGCCGCCTGGCTCCACACCACACCACCCAGTGCCACCAGCACGCAGGCATACAGCTCAGGTGTCCGGACCACCGCCCATCCGCCACTGCCGAGCCGATAGACGACTTCCTTGGTGAGTACCGCGAAGACACCCCAAAGCGCACCTGAGACGAACGCGAACAGCACCGCGGCCACGGCACCTCCTCGGATCCGCGCAGCAGCGACGCATCCGACCAGCAGAGGCCCCAACACAACAGTCACGGTGGCCCAGGTATGCAGCGACGCGCTGGAATGACCGGCCTGCGGGTTGCCGACGGTGACGATCACAATCACCGCAGCGGTCAGTAGACCGGCGGCAATCCACTCTCGGCGGGCTACAAGGTGTTTCGACAACCTGGCATTGATCGGCAGCGCGAACAGCACCGAAAGGGTAAGCAGTGGCTGTACCAGCAGCACCGAACCGACGCCCAGTGCGGCCGCCTGCAACGCGATGCTTGTCAGGCTCAAGTGATCGCTGCAACACCTTATCGGGAGGTGTTGGGGCCGAATGGGTTATCAGACGGGGTTTCGGGGTCATGGTGTTCATCTGAGCGTCGAGTCGGCGGCTTTGGTGCGGGAGGAGTTTTGGAGGGCTGTTGGATCGGGGTTGTCGCCGACGGCGGCCGCCACGGTGGCGGGGGTGGCGGGTACCACAGGCCGAAAATGGGCCAAGGCCGCGGGATATCAGACCAATAGCAAGCACCACGGCATCCGGTATTCGCAGCAGGTCAGGGACGTATTTTGGGAGGCGCTGCGGTCGGGTTGACCCCGGCGCAGGCGGCGGTGGGTGCCTGCGTGTCGGAGCACACCGCGCGACGCTGGGTCGATCAGGCTGGCTACGTGCCCAGAACACCAGTTGTTGCTGATCTAGAGCCGGCCGCGGCGTCGCGGTTGTTGTCGTTTACCGAGCGGTGCCGACTCGAAGAGTTGCTGGAGGCGGGTTTCCCCAGGCCGACATCGCGCGGCTGTTACAGCGTGACGCCTCGACGATCAGCCGGGAAAAAGCTCGAGGAGCAACCAGCTGTGGCTACCGGGCCCGGGTCGGCCAAGACGTCGTCGATGCGGCCCGGCTCGCCCAAGCCGCGCAAGCTGGAGTCCAACCCGGCCTTGTTGGGCGAGGTTGTGCAACGCTTGGAACAGCGGCACAGCCCCGAGCAGATCGCGGGCCGGCTGCGCGAAGATTTCCCCGACGATCCGGAGATGTGGGTGTCTCACGAGACGATCTATCAGGCCATGTATGTGCAGCCCCGGGGGGAACTGGCCCGCCAGGTCAAGGCCGCGCTGCGCACCGGCCGGACCCAACGGAAACCTCAGGGCCGCAGCACAATCGACACTCGGGGCCGGATCAAGGACATGATCAACATCAGTGAACGCCCGGCTGAGGCCGACGATCGTGCGATCCCGGGGCATTGGGAGGGCGACTTGATTATCGGCCAAAACCAGGCCTCCCAAATCGGCACCCTGGTCGAACGCACCACCGGGTTCGTGATGCTGCTGCACCTATCCGAGGACCGCAGCGCCGCCACCGTCGCTGAGGCGATGAGCGCGGCGATCCCGAAGATTCCCGAGGTTTTGCGTCGCTCGCTGACCTGGGACCAAGGCAAAGAGATGGCCTTGCACACCAAGATCACCGAGGCCACCGGGTTGCCGATCTACTTCTGCGACCCGCACAGCCCTTGGCAGCGCGGCACCAATGAGAACACCAATGGTTTGCTGCGCCAGTACTTCCCCAAAGGCACCGACCTGTCCTTTCACGGACCCGGGATCCTCGACAACGTCGCCGCCGAGCTCAACGCCCGCCCCCGCAAACGCTTCAACTGGCGCACCCCTGCCGAGGAACTCGATCGGCTACTCTCAGACCCGTCCGCATCTGTTGCAGCGACCGCGTGAATCCAAGCTTGCTATCAGCACCACGGCGCCCCACTGCCACCGTCGGTCCCGTAGCAGCTTCGCCAGCAGCCGAACGTGGCCCACCGACCCCTCGGTGATCCGGCGCGCCGCACGTTGCTGGACCACGTCGCCGATCGCGACGCACAGCGCGGAACCCAGCGCGAGCAGAGCGGCGATAGCCAGCTTGGCCATGAGCGGTATCTCCGTCGGTGTCGAAAGCAGTTGCGAGCAACCACTTCGGGTTGCCCTTTTTCAAGTCGTACCATCCGCACGCAACCGCCCAGGTAAGGCGTGGGACACGGGCTCGTGCCGTGGGAATGTCGGCTGACGATGTTGTCGACAGAACCGGCGACGTCGACCTGCGCTAGCCGTTCTGCGCGATGTCCTCCAGGACGGCGATCATCGTGCGGATCGGCACACCGGTGCCACCCTTCGGTGTGTAGCCCCACGGGCTGCCGGTGTTGTAGGCGGGTGTGGCGACGTCGATGTGCGCCCAGGCCACCCCGTCGGCGACGAACTCCCGCAGATAAGTCCCCGCCACCAGCATCCCGGCGAAGCGCTGCCCGGTGACGTTGGCGATGTCGGCCACCGTCGACTTCAAATCGTCCTTGAGTTCGTCGGGCAGCGGCATCGGCCAGCCGTTCTCGCCCACGTGCTGCGAGATCGCGGCCACCCGGTCGCGTAACTCGTCGCTGCCCATCACCCCGGGCGTGCGGGTGCCCAGCGCCACCGCTTGCGCACCGGTCAGCGTGGACGTCTCGATCAGATAGTCCGGTTTGTCTTCGCACGCCCGCACAATGGCGTCGGCCAGGATCAGCCGGCCCTCGGCGTCGGTGTTGAGCACTTCACTGGTGGTGCCGCCGTAGTGGGTCAAGACATCGCCCGGGCGCTGCGCGGTGCTTGACGGCATGTTCTCAGCCATCGGCACCGTCGCGATCACGTCGATCGGCAACTCCAGCTGCGCGGCCAGCGTCACGGTAGCGATGACCGCCGCCGCGCCGCCCATGTCGGAGGTCATGTAGTGCATGTTGGCGGCCGGTTTGATCGAGATTCCGCCGGTGTCGAAGGTGATCCCCTTGCCCACCAACGCAACCTTCTTGGCCTGCTTAGCGTTTTTGGCCAGCCGCGACCCGTGGTGGATCAGGCGTACGACTCGTGGCAGCCGCGACGATCCCTTACCGACACCGATCACCCCGCCGTAGCCGGCCTTCTGCAGCGCTTTGTCGTCGAGCACCTCGACGTCCAATCCGGCGGATTCACCCAAAGCCTTTGCACGGTTGGCCAATTCGGCAGGGTAGAGGTGACTGGGCGGGGTGTTGACCAAGTCGCGCGCGGTGGCGACGGCGGTCGCGACGGCCGTGGCGTGGCTGGCTTGCTTCTTGGCGTCCTTAGCGGTGGACAGCACCGTAATTTTGCTCAGCCCGGGATCTTTGGGTGCCGTCTTTGCGCTGCGGAACTCGGTGAACCGGTAGCTGCCCAAGATCAGCCCTTCGACGGTGGCGCCGACGTCGAGTTGCGAGAGTGTCGTGATCACCGCTTCGGCTCCGTTGAGTGCTCGTGCGGCGGCCCCGGCGGCCCGTCGAACGACGTCGGCCGGCCACTCGTCGCGCGGTTTGCCCAGCCCGACAGTCAGCACACTGCCCACCGGCAACGACGGCGCTATCAGCCGGTGCACCTGCTCGGAGCTGCCTTTGGCGCCCAACGCACTCAGGCTCGTTTCGATCTCTGCGATCGCATCGGCGTCTAGGAATGGTTCGGCCGCGGCGACCGTTGCGCCTGGTCGATCCTCGTTGCCGGTCGACACCACGGGAACCACCAGGACCGCCTTGCCGCCGCCGCGACTCGGCACTGATGTGGCAACGGTGACAGAGGGCGACTGGTAACCGGTATATGTGCTCACGGCGATAACCCTAACCACCGCGCACTAGGGTCGAGTCTTGTGAGCGATGAGCTGCAGCACGGACCGCTGGAAGACCGTCACCGCGAGTTGGGCGCCAGCTTTGCCGAGTTCGGCGGCTGGCTGATGCCGGTGTCGTACGCCGGCACGGTCGGCGAGCACAACGCCACCCGCAACGTCGTCGGCTTGTTCGACGTCAGCCACCTGGGCAAGGCGTCGGTGCGCGGGCCGGGCGCGGCGCGATTCGTCAACTCGACGCTCACCAACGACCTGAGCCGCATCGGGCCGGGCAAAGCGCAATACACCTTGTGCTGCAACGAGTCCGGTGGCGTCATCGACGACCTGATCGCCTACTACGTCGCCGACGACGAGATCTTCCTCGTGCCCAATGCCGCCAACACCGTCGCGGTGGTCGCCGCGCTTGCGGCGGCCGCACCGGCCGAGCTCGAGATCGTCAACGAGCACCGCTCCTATGCAGTGCTCGCCGTGCAGGGACCTCGTTCCGCCGAGGTGCTCGACGAACTGAAGCTCCCGACCGGGATGGAGTACATGGCCTATGCCGATGCCTCGTTTTCCGGCGTGCCCGTACGCGTCTGCCGCAGCGGCTACACCGGCGAACACGGCTACGAGTTATTGCCGCCCTGGGAATCCGCCCGTGTGGTCTTCGACGCTTTGTTGGCCGCGGTGACCCGTGCGGGCGGGCAGCCGGCCGGGCTTGGCGCCCGCGACACGCTGCGCACCGAGATGGGTTACCCGCTGCACGGGCATGAGCTGTCGGCCGACATCTCGCCGCTGCAGGCTCGCTGTGGTTGGGCAATCGGCTGGAAGAAGGAAGCGTTCTTCGGGCGCGATGCGCTGCTGGCCGAGAAGGCCTCCGGGCCGCGGCGGCTGCTGCGCGGACTGCGCGCGGTGGGCCGCGGTGTACTGCGGCCCGACCTGGCAGTGCTCGACGGCGACACCAAAATCGGGATCACCACATCCGGAACGTTTTCTCCGACATTGAAAGCCGGCATCGCGCTGGCGCTGATCGACACCGACGCGGGCATCGAGGACGGTCAGCATGTCACCGTCGACGTCCGGGGCCGCGCGCTGGAATGCGAAGTGGTGCGACCGCCGTTCGTCCAACCAAAAACCCGCTAGACACGCGCAGATACAATCGCAGGATGAGCAGCGGCCTTCTCGAGTTCACGGTTTCGCCCACCGCAAACCCGACACCTGACGAGGTACGCGAATCGGTTCTGCGCGATCCCGGTTTCGGCAAGTACCACACCGACCACATGGTGTCCATCGACTACGCCGAGGGCCGGGGTTGGCACGACGCGCGGGTCATCCCTTATGGGCCGATCGAACTCGATCCCTCGGCGATCGTTTTGCACTACGCGCAGGAAGTCTTTGAGGGCTTGAAAGCCTATCGCTGGGCCGACGGGTCGATCGTCTCTTTTCGCGCTGATGCCAACGCCGCTCGGATGCGATCGTCGGCGCGGCGCATCGCGATCCCGGAACTGCCTGACGAGCTGTTCATCGAGTCGTTGCGCCAGCTGATCGCCGTCGACCAAGCCTGGGTGCCGCGGGCCGGCGGCGAGGAGTCCTTGTATCTGCGGCCATTCGTCTTCGCCACGGAGCCGGGATTGGGAGTTCGGCCCGCCAAACAGTACCGATACCTGGTGATGGCCTCGCCGGCCGGCGCGTACTTCAAGCATGGCATTAAGCCCGTCACCGTCTGGGTGTCCACCGAATACGTGCGGGCCGCGCCGGGCGGCACCGGTGCAGCGAAGTTCGGGGGCAACTACGCGGCCTCGTTGGTGGCTCAGGCTCAGGCAGCCGAAATGGGTTGCGAGCAAGTGGTGTGGCTCGACGCGGTCGAACGCCGCTACATCGAAGAGATGGGCGGCATGAACCTGTTCTTCGTGTTCGGCAGCGGCGCTTCGGCTCGGCTGGTCACACCGGAGCTGTCCGGCTCACTGCTGCCGGGCATCACCCGGGATTCGTTGCTGCAGTTGGCTACTGACGCGGGCATCGCCGTCGAGGAACGCAAGATCGACATCGACGAGTGGCAGAAGAAGACCGCTGCCGGCGAGATCACCGAGGTGTTCGCCTGCGGCACCGCTGCTGTCATCACCCCGATCTCGCATGTGAAGTACGGCGACAACGAGTTCACCGTCGCCGACGGCGAACCAGGCGAAGTCACAATGGCTTTGCGCGACACCCTCACCGGAATCCAGCGCGGAACCTTCGCCGACACCCACGGCTGGATGGCGCGACTCGGTTAGGTCGCGAGCAGACGCAAAAGCCTTCAGACTTGGCAATCTTAAGGTGCTTTTGCGTCTGCTCACGCAACTAAACCGCTGCCAGCAGCACCGCGGTCACCGTCGTCGTGGCCTCGATGGCCGCGCCCAGTACGTCGCCGGTGATGCCGCCGAACCGTTGCACACAGTGCGCCACCAGGGCGACGCTGCAACCCAGCGCCACCAGCACCGCGACAGGTCCCTGCCACAGCTGCGAACCGGCCCATACCGACGCCACCACGATGGCCGCCACCCACCCCCAAACCGAGATCGCTGACTGGGTGCCGGCCACGTACGTACCCAGCGTGCTGCCCTGGGCCGCGGGCACCGACCGGCGGCAGGCCAGCACCGCAGCGATCCGGCCCACGCACACCGCCACCACGATCGCGGCCGGGCTCAGAACCGAAAAACCAAGGCCCTGAAGGATTATCACGAGCACGACGGCCGCCACCCCGAACGGTCCTGTCGATCCGTCGCGCATCACCTCGAGCGCCCGCGGGGAAGGCCCGTAGCAGCCGAGCCCGTCGGCGGTATCGGCCACGCCGTCGATGTGTAGGCCCCGGGTTGCGGCCAGAAGGACAGCCACTGCGAGGAATCCGGCCAGCGGGCTGCCGGAACCGAACGCCAGTGCGCCGAGCCATGCCACCACCGCGGCCAGCACCCCGAGCATCGCTCCCACGACTGGCAACGCGGTCATGGTGCCACGGCCCAGCGGGCGGTCACCCATGCCCGGCAGGACCGTCCCGAATGCGAAAGCTGTTGCCAGCGAACGGATCACGTTATCTCGTCGAGAGTGTCAGCCTGGGTCGCGACACCGGCCGCGGAGAAAGTGGCCATCGACGTCAACGTGGCCACTGCGGCTCGCAGCACCGGCAGCGCGACCGCCGCGCCGGTGCCCTCCCCGAGCCGCATCTGCAGGTCCAGGATCGGGTCAAGCCCAAGCTGCGCCAACGCGAGCGCGTGCGCCGGTTCCGTAGAGCGGTGACCGGCCTGCCACCACAGCCGCGCACCCGGCGCCAGGCGCTCGGCGAGCAGAGCCGCAGCCGTCACCGCCAGGCCGTCGAGAAGTAAGGGCGTGCGCCGCACCGCGGCCTGCGCACAGAAGCCGGCGATCGCCCCGAGATCCGCGCCCCCGCAACACCGCAGCAGCCCGATCGGGTCCAAGAGCACCGACCGAGCCCGGAACAGGGCGTCGCGCACGGCAGCCGTCTTACGTGCCCAGCCGGCGTCGTCGATTCCGGTCCCGTAGCCCACCACCGCAACCGGCTCAGCACCGGTTACTGCGGCCACCAAAACCGTTGCCGGAGTGCTGTTTCCGATACCCATATCCCCGGCGATCAGCAGGTCGGCGCCGGCGTCGACCTCCTCGTCGGCGATCCGGCGGCCAGCTTCGACTGCGGCGAGGGCCTCCTCGTCGCTCAGCGCATCCTGCTCCGCGATATTGCCGCTGCCACGCCGGACCTTGTATGCGCCGATCCGGTCCGAGAGCGCGTCCGCGTCAACGGCCAGGTCGACGACGCGCACTGTCGCGCGGGCAACCTCGGCCACCGCGTTGATCGCCGCCCCGCCCGCGTCGATGTTGGCCACCATCTGGGCGGTCACCTGCGGCGGGTAGGCCGAAACCCCGGACGCTGCAACGCCGTGGTCGCCGGCGAACACCACGATCCGCGCTCGCTCGAATTGCCCTGGCGGGCAAACACCTTGGCACGATGCGACCCACACCGACAGATCTTCCAGGCGGCCCAGCGAGCCCGGCGGCTTGGTCAGCGTGTCCTGGCGAGCGCGCGCGGCAGCGGCAGCCTCGGCGTCTAGGGGCGGCACCGCGGGGAACGTCATCGCGTCGCCACCTTGATCGGCACGGGCTGTCCGGCCACCACTAACACCACCCGCTCGCACAGCGCGGCCAGCCGCTGGTTGAGCCCGCCCAGCTCGTCGGCGAAGCGACGGCCCGACGCGGTTGCCGGCACCACGGTCAACCCGACCTCCGGGCTGACCAATACCAGCGGCCCATGAAACGCGCGCACTGCGGCGATCACCTCTTCGACGTCGACTGCCACCGATCCGGCGTCCCAGGCCTGCTCGCGATCCAGTGTGGCGGCCAGCCAGCCGCCGATATCGTCGACCAGAGTCGGAGTGTTCGGTGACTGTCGCAATTGCGTTGCGATGTCATCTGTTTCGACCGTCGACCAGTGTGCGGGCCGACGGCGGCGATGCTCGGCGACCCGTCGCGACCAGTCTTCGTCGCCGTCGAAGGCCGAGCCGGTAGCCACGTAGCACACCGGTTGGTCCGGTGGCACGGACTCGGCGATGGCCGCCTCTGCCCACCGGGACTTACCCGACCTGATTCCGCCGAGCACCAGCGTCCGCACCGTAGGTCAGGGAGCTTTCCGGCGAGAGCTAATCAACACGGCTGCCGTGACTGACCTGAGGCCGGGGAGCCCGCATTCGGCGCAGCTGCGAGGCGCGGCCGAACGCGTACCAGCCGAGCTTCCACCGGCTTTCGGTGTTGCCCGGGAACTTCTCGTCGACCCGGTTGGCGACTTTGCGGCCCAAGATGAGCCCGTCGATCGCCATGACGACCATCAGCAGCATCATCGCCGGCGACATGTACATCTGCAGCTGCGGCACGCCGAACATGATGAACAGCAGGCCCAGGGTGGCCGGCATGAACAGGCCGAGCACGTTGCGGCGGGCGTCCACGATGTCGCGGACGTACCGGCGGATTGGCCCCCGGTCCCGGGGCAGCAAGTAGGCCTCTTCGCCCGCCATCATCCGCTCGCGCCGCTCCGTCATCGCAGCCCGCCGTGCGGCCTTTTCAACCCGTCGTTCCTCGGGGCTGAGCTTGGCCCCGGCCATCGCCTTACGCCGGGCCCGGGCCTCCGCAGCGGTCATCGGGGCCGGTGCGACCGGGCCCCGGCGCCGGGCGCTGTCGCGCTTGGGCGTGGGCCGCCCCTTCGGCGCGGTGGTCCGGGAACGACCGGGTGCGTCAGTAGCGACATCGCTGGTCACCGCCGATTCGGTTTCCGCCGAAGCGTCGTCGCTGTCTTTCTTCCGGCCCAGCAGCTTCACAGAGGCCAGGTTACTTCGTGGGTTGCCCGGTCGGCATCGGCCTGTCATGCGCGGTCATGGACCCGGCCATACGCTTGCTCAATGAGTGGCACCGGCGCCGGCGTGCGGGGGAGCGCGCCTGCAGAAGCCGAGGTGCCTCCTCTGCGGCTGCTGATTGCCCCGGACTCCTTCGGCGAGACGCTGACCGCGGTGCAGGCTGCTGCTGCCATCGCTACCGGCTGGAGCCGCGTGCGCCCCGCCGATCACCTCACCATCGCACCGCAGTCCGACGGCGGGCCGGGCTTCGTGGCGGTGCTGGCCGGCCGCGTAGGGGAGCTGCGCCGAGTCCGCGTGTGCGGTCCGCTGGACGTCGAGTCCGACGCCGACTGGGTGTTCGATGCCGAGTCGGCGACGGCATACCTGGAAAGCGCGCAGGCGTGCGGTTTGGCTCTGCTCGGCGGTCCGCCGACGCGGCAGACAGCGTGGGCGGCCCACAGCCGGGGAGTCGGCCAGCTCATCGAGGCCGCGCTGGGCGCCGGAGCGACGCGGATCGTCGTGGGCTTGGGCGGCAGCGCGAGCACCGACGGCGGGCGGGGGCTCGTCGAGGAGCTCGGGGGGCTGGTCGCCGCCCGCCGTCGCCTGGCGGGCGTGGAGCTGATCGCCGCTTCCGACGTCGAGCACCCGCTGTTGGGGCCCTGGGGTGCCGCGCGGGTGTTCGGGCCGCAGAAGGGTGCCGACGCGGCCACCGTGGCGGCGCTCGAAGGGCGTCTTGCCGAGTGGGCCGACGAACTCGACGCGGCCGCCGGGCGTCAGGTCAGCGCGGAATCGGGGGCGGGCGCTGCCGGCGGCATCGGTGCCGCGCTGCTCGCCCTGGGTGGCCGGCGGCAGTCCGGGGCGGCCATCGTCGCCGAGCACACCCGCCTGGCCGACGACATCGCCGCCGCCGATCTCGTCGTCACGGGTGAAGGCCGGTTCGACGAGCAGTCGTTGCGCGGCAAGGTGGTGGGTGCGCTGGCCACCGCGGCGCGCGGCCGTCAGGTGCCGGTGCTGGTGCTGGCCGGTCAGGTCTGTCTGGACGGTCTTGCATTGAAGTCAGCGGGCATTTTGGCCGCATTCGCGGTGGCCGACTACGCGGGTTCGGTGCGGCTGGCGCTGGTCGACGCCGCGAATCAGCTCATGGGTCTGGCGAGCGCGGCGGCGGCGCGACTCGGGAATAGCGCCCCGACAAGGTACCTTTGAGTAAGTGGGTTGCAGTCGGCATCAGACCGCAGCGGCCCATCGAGCGATAAGGCATACAGGGGAGAAGCAATGACCGTTCAGGGCGAGTCGACCGCCAAGACCCACGGCGTGATCTTGACCGAGGCCGCTGCCGCCAAGGCGAAGTCACTGCTGGACCAGGAAGGACGCGACGACCTGACGCTGCGCATTGCGGTCCAGCCGGGGGGCTGCGCAGGCCTGCGCTACAACCTGTTTTTCGACGACCGCACACTCGACGGTGACCTGACCGCGGAGTTCGGCGGCGTCACGTTGACCGTGGACCGGATGAGCGCGCCATACCTGCAAGGTGCATCGATCGACTTCGTCGACACCATCGAGAAGCAGGGCTTCACTATCGACAACCCCAACGCCACGGGGTCGTGCGCCTGCGGCGACTCGTTCAACTGAGGCGCCGCGGCTAGTAGCTGCCGGCCGTTCGCAGCACGTAGGAACACACCAGCACCTGACCGTGCTGGAACAGTAGCTGCGCGAGTCCCTGCACCTTGTCGCGTGCGGGCCCGCCGGTTGCTGGCTTGACCCGCATGGTGAACAGCACCTGGGCCTGGTAGTTCGACCAGTAGACGATCTTGTCGATCGAGGTCACCTCGGCCTGGGAGAACTGCTTGCGGAATGCGTCGCTGCTGAGTTTGGCCAGTGCCTGGTCGGAGCGACGATCCCGCACCGCGTCATAGATGCCGCACAACGTGTTGCGCGCGATGGTGTCGATGTCGCGGTTCTCCAGCGCATCCAAATAGCCCTGGATCGCCGTCTTGGCCGTGCCCTCGGATAAGACTCCGCCGGCAGTGGACCGATTCTCGTGCGTCCCGAACGCGATAGCGGCCGCCATCGCCGCGATCAGCGCCAACGCCACGGCACCGCCAATGACCCAGCGGCGGCGCTGTCGTCTGGGGTAGGGCACCGGCGGCGGCAACCCGCCCGGGTAGGCGGCCGACGGAGGCGCTGCATCGCCGGGCCGCGGGCCGGCGTAGGCCGGCTGCGGGGGGATCGGCTGGCTGGGGTGGGGTTCCGTGTAGGGCGGTCCTTCGGCGCCGACTCCATGGTTCGGCGAATGCGGACCGGCCATCGATGGTTCTCCTACCGTCGTGACGGGGCGACGAGTGTCGCCCACAGCGTTCAGGTTCCGGTGAGCTCCCTTGGCAGGCTAGCGCACGCCTGGCCGCTGGCCGGGACGTCCTGGTGGCCGCTAGCCTGAGTAGTCTTAGCTAGACGAGCTTAGAAAATGAAGGGTGGATTCTTCGTGACGATTGCGGTGACCGGTTCGATTGCAACCGACCATCTGATGCGGTTTCCGGGCCGGTTCTCCGAGCAGCTGCTCGCTGAGCACCTGCAGAAAGTGTCGCTGAGCTTCCTGGTTGACGACCTGGTGATCCACCGCGGCGGGGTGGGCGGAAACATGGCCTACGCCATCGGCGTGCTGGGTGGGGACGTCGCGCTGGTCGGTGCGGCCGGCGACGACTTCGCGGACTATCGCGACTGGTTGCAGGCGCACGGCGTCAACTGCGACCACGTACTGATCTCGACGACGGCACACACCGCGCGTTTCGTCTGCACCACCGACCGGGAGATGGCCCAGATCGCGTCGTTCTATCCGGGCGCGATGTCGCAGGCGCGTGACATCTCCCTGGCCGACGTGGTGTCGGCGATCGGCACCCCTGAGCTGGTCATTATCGGAGCCAACGACCCGGACGCGATGTTCTTGCACACCGAAGAGTGCCGCAAACTCGGTCTGGCCTTCGCCGCGGACCCGTCTCAGCAGCTGGCGCGGTTGAGTGGCGAGGAGATCCGCCGGCTGATCAACGGGGCCACCTACCTGTTCACCAACGACTACGAGTGGGACCTGCTGTTGTCGAAGACCGGCTGGACCGAAGCTGACGTGATGGCCCAGGTGGCGCTTCGGGTGACCACGCTGGGCGCCAAGGGGGTCGACCTGGTCGACCCGGACGGCGGGGTGATCCACGTCGACGTGGTTCCCGAAACGAGCCAGGTCGATCCCACCGGCGTGGGTGATGCGTTTCGGGCCGGCTTCCTCACCGGCCGCAGCGCCGGGCTGAGCCTGGAACGTTCGGCGCAACTGGGCTCACTGGTTGCGGTGCTGGTGCTGGAGTCCACTGGCACCCAGGAGTGGGAGTGGGATCGCGACGTCGCCGTGACACGGCTGGCCGGCGCCTACGGCGGCGGCGCCGCCCGGGAGATCGCCGCTGCGCTGGTTTGATTGCGCCGAACAGACGCAAAAGCACCCGAAATTGCTTGGAATAGGGCGCTTTTGCGTCTGCTCGCGCTACAACTGCACCGGGTAGTGGGGTTCTTTGATCTGCGGCACCACGCTGTGCTCGACGAAAATCGCGTGCCACAGCATGAAAATCAGCACCGTCCACAGCCGGCGACCGTGATCGCTTGTGCCGCATCGGTGTTCGTCGAGCATCCGGCGCACCGAAGCAATGTCGACGAGCTGGTCGGCCTGCGAAGAGTCCACGATCGCGTAGGCCCACTCCAGCAGTTCGCCGGCGCGCAGCCAATGCCGGATCGGCACCGGGAAGCCCAGTTTGGGGCGGTTGAGCACATGGGCCGGCACGATCGGCTCCAGCGCACGCCGCAGCGCGTATTTCGTGGTGGTCCGGGTGATCTTGGCCTGCACCGGTAGCCGCGCAGCGACGGCGAACACCTCGGGGTCCAAAAACGGCACCCGCAGCTCCAGCGAGTTTGCCATCGTCATCTTGTCGGCCTTGACCAAGATGTCGCCGCGCAACCAGGTGAACAAATCGATGTGCTGCATGCGGGCCACGGGGTCCCATTCCGTGGACTCCGCGTACAGCGAGGCGGTGACGTCAGTGTGGGTCCACTCCGGGCGGAAGTCGCGCAGCACCGCCCGCAGTTGCTCGTCGGAGAAGCTGCGGGCATTGCCGTAGTAGCGCTCCTCGAGCGTCAACGATCCGCGGTGCAGCAAGCTCTTGCCGCGCATGCCCTCCGGCAGCGGCCTGGACACCTTGCCCATCGAGCGCCGCAGCGGTCGCGGCAGGTAGTCGAATGGCTTGAGCGACAGCGGTTCCCGATAGATCGTGTAGCCGCCGAACAGCTCGTCGGCGCCCTCGCCGGAGAGCACCACCTTCACATGCTTGCGCGCTTCGCGGGCGACGAAGAACAGCGGCACCAGCGCCGGATCGGCCACGGGTTCATCGAGGTACCAGACGATCTCGGGCAATGCGGCCACAAACTCGCTGGGACTGACCACCTTCGCCACGTGCCGCGCCCCGATCGCTTCGGCCGAAGCCACGGCGACGTCGATCTCGGAGAACCCTTCGCGCTCGAAACCGGTGGTGAAGGTGATCAGCCGCGGGTTGTGGCGGATGGCCAGGGCCGCGATCGCCGTCGAGTCGATGCCGCCCGACAAGAACGCGCCGACGGTGACGTCGGCGCGCATGTGCTTGGCCACCGAGTCCTCGAGGACCGCGGTGATCTCGTCGTAGCGGGCCTGTTCGGTGTCGCCGGTGATCGGTTCGGGGTTGAACCGGGGCACGAAGTAACGGGTGACCTCCGGTTCGGGTTGGCCTGGGCGGATGCGGGCGTAGCACCCCGATTCCAGGCGGCGCACGCCGCGGGTCAATGTCTCCGGCTCGGGCACATACTGCAGCACGGTGTAGTGCTGGACGGCCCGCTGGTCGATGCCGGTGTTGAACCCGATCAGGTCAGCCAAATCCAGCAGGCACTTTTTTTCGCTGGCCACCGCGGTGCCGCCGGTGCCGCTTGCCATGAACAGCGGCTTGATGCCAAAACGGTCGCGGGCGCAGAACAACTCGCGGCTAACGGTGTCCCAGAGCGCGAAGGCGAACATGCCTCGCAACCGCGCCAGTGCGTCGACGCCCCAGTGGTGGTAGGCCGCGATGATCGCTTCGCCGTCGCCGTCGGTGGCGAACACGGCGCCATAGCTGGCAGCGAGTTCCGCGCGCAGCTCGAGGTAGTTGTAGATCTCGCCGTTGAACACCAGCACATACCGATCGGGCGACTCCGGCGGCCCCCACCGCAGCGGCTGATGCGAATGCGCGATATCGATGATGGACAGCCGGTTGAAGCCGAAGACGACAGACCCGTCAGGGTCGGTCCACGTCCCGGGCTCGTCGGGGCCGCGGTGACGCATCAGGTGGGACGCCTCGGCCACGGCGCCGGCTGCACCGCTCGCACTGCCGGCGGCGGCACCGACGAAGGCCAGCAGTCCACACACGGCGCCCCAGTATGCCGCAAGTCGGCGCTCGTCGGCGTCGCGTCTCGTGATCGGCCGACCAGGCGGGTAGCTCGTCACCGGTGGCTATGCGTGGTCTACGCTGCGTAGTATTCGACTGCTGCGGCGGGTCAGCCGAGCTGCGCTGCCCCAGCCTGTGACACAGGAGGCGCCAACGTGACACCTCGCGTGCCCCGACGTGCGCGTGGCTTTGCTGGAGGCTCTCGCCCAGCGCCGGCCCGCGGGCTTCGCCTGCTGGTGCTTGCCGCGACCCTGGGCCTGCTGGCCACGACCCTCAGCGGGTGCAGCTGGACCGAAGCGCTGGCCCTTGGCTGGCCGCGGGGGATCACCCCGGAGGCCGATTACAACCGGCAGCTGTGGATCGGCGCGGTCATCGCCTCGCTGGTCGTCGGCGTCATCGTGTGGGGCCTGATCTTCTGGGCCTCGGCGTTTCATCGCAAGAAAAAGACCGACACCGAGCTGCCCCGCCAGTTCGGCTACAACTTGCCGCTGGAGCTGGTGCTCACCGTCACCCCATTCCTCATCATCTCGGTGCTGTTCTATTTCACGGTGGTCGTGCAGGAGAAGATGATCCACCTGGCATCCGACCCCGAGGTGGTCGTCGACGTGACGCCCTTCCAATGGAATTGGAAGTTCGGCTACCAGAAAGTCCACTTCAAGGACGGCACCTACCAGTACGACGGTGCCGACCCGGCGCGCAAACAGGCGATGGTCTCCAAGCCGGAGGGCAAAGACAAGCACGGCGAGGAACTGGTCGGCCCGATCCGCGGTCGCAACACCGAGGACCGCAGCTACCTCAACTTCGACAAGGTCGAAACCTTAGGCACCAGCGACGAAATCCCGGTGCTGGTGTTGCCGGCCGGCAAGCGCATCGAGTTCCAGATGGCCTCGGCCGACGTGGTGCACGCGTTTTGGGTTCCGGAGTTCTTGTTCAAGCGCGACGTCATGCCCAATCCCAAGGCGAACAACTCCGTCAACGTGTTCCAAGTGTCGGAGATCACCAAGACCGGTGCGTTTGTCGGCCGCTGCGCCGAAATGTGCGGTACTTACCACTCGATGATGAACTTCGAGGTTCGCGTGGTGCAGCCCAACGACTTCAAGGCGTACCTGGACAAACGCCGCGAAGGCAAGACCAACGCCGAGGCGCTGCAGGCGATCAACCAGCCGCCGACCGCCGTCACCACCCACCCGTTCGACACCCGCCGCGGTGAACTGGCACAGCAAGCGAGTAAGTAGGAACACCGATGCACATCGAAGCCAGGCTGTTCGAGTTTGTGGCCGTATTCTTCTTTGCGACGGCGGTGCTCTACGGCGTGCTGACCCAGCTGTTTGCGACCGGCGGTATCGAGTGGGCCGGCACCACCGCCTTAGCGCTCACCGGCGGCATGGCGATGATCGTGGCCACCTTCTTCCGCTTCGTCGCGCGCCGCCTCGACACCCGGCCGGAGGACTACGAAGGTGCCGAGATCAGCGACGGCGCAGGGGAATTGGGCTTCTTCAGCCCGCACAGCTGGTGGCCGGTGCTGGTGGCGTTGTCCGCCTCGGTGGCCGCAGTCGGCATCGCGTTGTGGTTGCCGTGGTTGATCGTCGCGGGAGTGGTGTTTGTGCTCAGCTCGTCGGCCGGACTGGTCTTCGAGTACTACCTCGGGCCGGAGAAACACTGACTGACGTGGCCAAAGGTCACAATCGGGACACCAGTTGAGCCGCGGCCGATTCGCCCAGACCGCCACGCCTGACCGGGTTGGGTAGGGTTGCTGCGGAAGCACAATGGAAAATACTTGAGCGCGCGCAGCACCGGTGCGCCGCGCGTTGGTGATGTAGTCGAACAGGACAGGCAAGCATGAGTGGGCCGAATCCCCCTGGACCGGAATCTGACGAACTGGATCTCGGCCGCGAGCCCAGCGAGGACCTCGAGTCCGAGTCGGGTGTCGAGGGGGAGGCGGCAGACGACTCGGAGCCGACCAGCGCGACCGATTTCTATTCGCAGGCATATTCCGCTCCTGAGTCGGAACACTTCACCAGCGGTCCTTATGTGCCGGTCGACCTCGACCTCTACGACTACGACAGCTACGACGAGTCAGCCGAGGAAGAGGAGAGCCGGCCGCCACGCTGGCCGTGGGTGGTCGGTGTCGCGGCGATTGTGGCCGCGATCGCGCTCGTCGTATCCGTGTCGCTGTTGTTTGCTCGCACCGACACCAGCAAGCTGGCCACTCCCGGGACGGCGCCGACATCGACCCCGCCGATACAGGACGAGATCACCGTCACAACCCCACCGCCTGCGCCGCCGCCCACCAGCGCGCCCCCGCCGCCCCCGCCGCCGCAGACGGTGACGGTGACGACCACGGCGCCGGCTCCGCCACCGCCCCCGCCGCCGAGCCCTGAGGCGCCGCCACCCCCGGCAACCAGCGCACCGCCGGCGACCCCCACCGCCGCAGCGCCGCCGGCACCGCCGAGCACGACACCTGCCGGTCCGCGGCAGGTCACCTATTCGGTGACCGGTACCAAGGCGCCCTTCGACATCATCACCGTCACCTACGTCGACGCCTCCGGACACCGGCAGACGCAACGCAACGTCTACATTCCCTGGACGCTGACCCTCACGCCGATCTCGCAGTCCGAGGTCGGTTCGGTGGAGGCGTCCAGCCTGTTGCGGCTGAGCAAGCTCAACTGCTCGATCACCACCAGCGACGGAACGGTGCTGTCCGCGAACAACAGCGACGCACCGCAGACGAGTTGCTGATGGGTCTCAGGGATTCCGGGGCGCGGCAGCGCTGGGGCACCGCCTCACCGGTGACCATCGATCGGATCCTGCTGGGTGTGTGCGCTGCAGTGTGGTTGGCGTTGGTGGGCGTGAGCGTGGCCGCGCTGGTCGCGCTGGTCGACTTGGGCCGGGGTTTTCAACGAACGGGCAGCCAGCACACCCCGGCGGTGCTCTACGCCGTCATCATCGTCTCTGCGCTGGTCATCGCCGGCGCGATCCCGGTATTACTGCGCGCTCGTCGCACCGCTTCGCCCGCAGGCCGACCGGCGGGCACCCAGGTCCGTGGGGCGGGGCGGCAGCCGGCCAAGGCTGGGCAGGTCGGGCCGCGCGCCGGGACCGAGGAAGCCCGCACCGAGCGGCTCACGGCTCTGGGACCGCCGGGCTACTCTGCGGCGGCGGTGGACCGAATTTGGCTGCGCGGCATGCTTTCTCTGGTAGCGGCGATGGGTTTGGCATTGATCGGCGTCGCGGCGGCGACCTATCTGATGGCGATCGGCCGCTATGGCGCGTCGTGGACGGCCTACGTCATCGCCGGGATAGTCACAGCGACGATGCCGCTGGTCGCCTGGCAAAGCCTGCGGTGGCTCCACCGGCTACGTACAGGGGAGTGACGCGTCAACTGCCGCAGGCGGCATGGTGAGTCACGCTTGCAACCGAGCCCGGATCGCGGCCATTTTTTCCTGAAGCTCGTTCTCATTGATGACGCCGCGCACCAGCAGCGAGTGGGCCAGTGCGACAAGCTGATTTTCCGGATAGGGCAGGCCGGAGTAAGCGGTTAACGACAGCGTGTCCTCTTCGGCACGTCGCTCGGCAAAGCTGAGAACCTCTGTGCCGCGGCGTGCTCGGTCGAGCGCGTCGCAAATGCCATCCAGGCTGGACTTCCACGGCGGTACAGGATTGTCGACGCCGTACTGCGCGGCCATGCGGGCCCAAATTTGGTTCCGTTCAACGATCTCCTGCAATAACCCGATCCGGGCGGCGAGCTCGGCCGAATGCTCTGGCCCGCTCACGTGTTCGTCCCCTCGCCGGTCGGTGACTGCACCGGGCGGATTGCCGGGCGGGTGGCGGTGATCGCATTGGTGGTCACGCCAACCTTCGGCAACGCGACGCCGATCAGACAGTCCCGGGTGACGATCTGCGCGAGTTGGTCTTCGTCCCAGTTCTCGGTTCCCGCCGGGCGCACCGGCAGCACCATGAAGCGGTGCTTCTGGTTGGAGTCCTCTACCCGGATAGCCACATCTTCGGGCAAGAACAGTCCGAATTCGGCCAGTACTTGACGCGGCCAACGCACGATGCGGCGCCGATAGTTCGGGGTGCGATACCACTCGGGCGAATTGCCCAGGATCGGTCGCGGATAGCACGAGCACAGCGTGCAGACAATGACGTGGTGCAACGTCGGCGTGTCCTCGAGCACGCGCAGCGCCGTGAAGTCGCTCGGCGTCCCGAAACCAGTGGGCTGCAGCCAGTCGACACCGACTTCTCGACTGGCGGCGATTCCGTCGGCCAAGGCGAGCCTCTTGAACTCGGGATCAATCCAAGCGCGAGCCACCAAGCGCGCGGCGGGGGTCGGTCCGATCTGTTCGGCGAACTCGGTGAACCGGCGATGATCCTCCGCGGTGAATAACCCCTTTTCGACGCACAGCTCGCGGATGGCGATCTCGAGGACCTCGAAGTCGGTGATTTCGTCCACCATGGGCGCCGCGGTGCGGTCGTGATCGTGATCGTGATCGGTCATACCAATCCCTTTGTCTCCCAACGCGGTTTGGCGGCGCTAGCGGCACGCTTCCAGCCAGCGTTCGGGAAGCTCGGTTTGCAAAGTGTCGCGTTCGGTGCCGGTATAGCGATGCCAGAGCCGGCACAGGTCGAACCGGACGATGTAGAACCATTCCGGTCGTTGGTCATGCCGATCCCAAGCCTCGTCTTCGGCGGCGAGGCTCTCGTAGGCGACGGCGACGACCTCGCCTTGAGCGCCGCGGACGTATTCCTGGGTGCGGGTATAGAACAGGGCCGGCAACTCCCGCACCCGCACCGTGTCGCCGACTTGGAACTTCGGCTGGCCGGCCTGGCCGGAGTACACCTGCGGGTCGCCCTTGCCGAGCGCGCGGGTGTGGTGCAGGTTGCGCTCGACCTGAGAGCCGTCGCCGGCGATCTTGGGCCTGGCTTCCAGTTGCCTGCCCTCGAGGCCGCCTGCGTAGCGCTGTTTGACCTCGGTCACCCGATCGGCCAATTCCCCCAGGGTGATGTGCTGCTTATCGACCAGGATGCGGGCGGCGGCCAGCAGCCAACGACCGTAGTAGGGCAGCCCTAAATAGTTGGTGCGGCCAACGTCTACGTTGCCGATCCGGCGTCGTTCCTCCGAGACCCAGATTCCGCGCCAGGCGAGGACCTCGCAGAGGACATAGATGTTGTGCTCCCACTGCTCGTACTGCTTGTTGACGAACTCGATGGGGGCGTCCGGCTCGCCGCCCACGTCGTGCGGCGTCTTCATGTAGGCAGCTAACCGTTGGTGGTCGAGCAGGTCGGGATACGGTGCGTCCGGAAGGTCGCTGAATCCGGACTGAAGCCGGGCCACCAGGTCCAGCTGCGACTCCCGGTCGAAAGGGGTTGTCATGCGGGTCCATTCGTGGTGGGGCCGGTCGGCCTGCTGACAGCTGCCCACATCGCAGCCACAGACCATTTAAGCCCTCAAGACCCGCCACCGGGAGGAAACCGCGCCAACACAGCCGACACCGACCGCAGTGCCGGCTGTGCGGATTACTGGCTAGTGCTGGCCGTTGGGTGAGCCGTTGCTGCGCTCTTGCCGCTCCCGCAGCGCGGTGAGGGCACGCTGTTCGGCGGCGTGCGCCGCCTCGCGCAATGCCGCATCCTCCGACAGCGGATCGGCCCGCAGGAAGCTGCCGGAACCCGGCGACCCGGTCAAGCCGAGCTTGTTCATCTTGTTGGGTACCGGTGCGCCTTGGTATTCCAGCGGTATCGGGTGGCCGTGCTCGTCGACCGGACCCAGCGGCTGGTGCAGCTCGATGTAGGCGCCATGAGGCAGCCGTTTGATGATGCCGGTTTCGATGCCGTGCTCGAGCACTGCCCGGTCGCTGCGCTGCAGCCCGATGCACCACCGATAGGCGACGAAGTAGACGACCGGCGGCAGCACCACCATGCCGATGCGGCCGATCCACGTCGTCGCGTTCAGCGAGATCTGGAACTTGTACGCGATGATGTCGTTCATCGCGCTGAGCGTCAGCACCATATAGAACGCAACCGCCATCGAACCGACGGCGGTGCGCACCGGGACGTCACGCGGCCGCTGCAGCAGGTTGTGGTGCGCGTAATCGCCGCTGAACCGCTTTTCCAGGAACGGATAGATGGTCAGCAGCACGAATATCGCACCCATGATCAGGGCGACCCACACCGCAGCCGGGATGGTGTGGTGCCAGAAGTAGAACTCCCATGGCGGCCAGATACGGGCCAGGCCCTCCGTCCACATCATGTAGAAGTCCGGCTGCGAACCCGCGGATACCTGAGATGGCTTGTACGGGCCCAAATTCCAGATTGGGTTGATCTGCAGCAGCCCGCCCATCAAGCCGAGGACGGCTACCACCAGCGCGAAGAACGCTCCGGACTTGACGGCGAACACGGGCATCACCCGGACACCGACCACGTTCTCCTCGGTTCGCCCCGGGCCCGGGAACTGGGTGTGCTTCTGGAACCACACCAATGCCAGGTGCAATCCGATCAACGCCAGCATGATGCCCGGGAACAGCAGGATGTGGATGGCGTACAGCCGGGGGATGAGGAACCCGCCCTCAGAACAGTTGTAACCCAGACCGCCACATGGGAAATCGCCACCTAGCAGCGCCCAGTGCAGCCAGGTGCCGATCACCGGCATGCCCAAGGTGATCGACGAGAGCGCCGCCCGAAGGCCGATACCCGAAAGCAAGTCGTCGGGTAGCGAGTAGCCGAAGTAGCCCTCGAACATCGCCAGGATCAACAGCAGCGAGCCGATGACCCAGTTGGTTTCGCGGGGCCGGCGGAATGCGCCGGTGAAGAAGATACGGGCCAGGTGCACCATGATCGCGGCGGCGAAGATCAGTGCCGCCCAGTGGTGGACCTGACGGACGAACAGTCCGCCGCGGACCTCGAAGGAGATGTTCAGAGCTGACTCGTAGGCCTTCGACATCGCCACACCACGCAGCGGTTGGTAGACGCCGTTGTAGGTGACTTCGGTCATGGAGGGATCGAAGAACAGGGTCAGATAGACCCCGGTGAGCAGCAGCACGATGAAGCTGTACAGCGCGATTTCGCCGAGCAGGAACGACCAGTGCGTGGGGAACACCTTGTTGAGCTGGCGGCGTACCGCCGCTGCGGGGTGATAACGGGTGTCGATGTCGTCGGCTTGGCGGGCCAGGACGCTGCCGATGTCAAGTTTTGGGCTCATGTTGTGCGCTCCCAAAATGCCGGTCCGACGGGTTCGATGAAGTCGCCGTTGGCCACTAGGTACCCGTTGCTGTCGATGGTGATGGGAAGCTGCGCCAACGCGCGTGCAGCCGGGCCGAATATCGGTTTGGCGTACTGCAGCGCGTCGAACTGCGACTGGTGGCACGGGCACAGGATGCGGTAGGACTGCTGCTCGTAGAGCGAAGAGGGGCAACCCAAATGAGAGCAGACCTTGGTGTATGCGAAGAACTCGCCGAAGTTGAAGCTCTCCTGGCCTCTGCGCTTGACAACTTTGGACATGTCGTTGGGCCGCAGCCGGATCAGCATCACCGGGTTGCGCACTCCCATCAAGATTTCCAACAGCTTTTCATGCGATTCGGGGGTGGTGCCGTCACCGTCGGACTCTCGCCACGGAAAGACGGTTTCCATGCCGCCGGCGTCGAGGTCTTCCGGGCGGATCTTAACGAACGGCGGTCCGGCATGGCGGCCGGTGGCGCGCGCCAAGTAGATGGTTTCGCCGGGGAACCGTGGCGTCCAACCGGAGGTCCACAGCACCGCCTTGTTGCCGTTCGCGGTCGGCACGACCGGTTTCCACGGGTTCTTGATGAGGCCGCCGACGAACGCCACCAGAGTCCCCAGCCCAAACGCGCCCAGCCCGACGCCCAGCGACATGCCGATCAGCTTGCGGCGCCGGATCGTCGAGCCTTCGAAGGCATCGGTCAGGTTGGCCACCACCGTTTTGCGGTGGATCTCCGGTGACCTGTTGTCGTGCCGTTCTTGGACCGAAATCTCTTCGGGCAGGAATTTTTTCTGATACAGCACCGCTCCGACAGCCACCGACAAGATGGAGAGCCCGAACGTCAGGCCATAAAGCGGTGTGGTGAGCGAGTACAGGAAGCTGCCGCTGGCTTCCGTCGGCTTGTACTCCCAGGGCCAAAACAGGAAAACCAGCAGCAGTGCCAGCCCGAACAGGCCGCCGAGCACAAGCCAGAGCGCCACCTGCCGTTCTGCGCGCTTCTCGGCGCGCGTACCTGCCACCGGCCACCGCGGCTCTTTGTAGAGGATGTCCACACCGTCCAACCGGCCGCCCAGCGCGACCAGTTCCTCTCGCGACATGGCGTTCAGCGCGGCCTCATCGGGCAGATCCGCCGGGGCGGTGCGGGCGGCCTCGGTGTCCGCGCCGACCGGGTCGGTGACGTCACTCATGTGCGCCGCTCCTCCTCATCGCATCGCTTTCGCATCCCCGCCGGCGCGGCTCATGTTCTGGCCCCAATCCACAACGCCGCGCCGATAACGGCGACCATCCCGATGATCCATGCGGCCATGCCTTCGGGTGCGGGTCCGAAGCCGCCCAGTCCGTTCCCACCAGGCTGGCGCTCTTCGCTGACCGTCTTCACGTAGGCGATGATGTCCTTCTTCGCCTCGAGCGAAAGCTCATGGTCGGAGAACTTCGGCATGTTCTGCGGGCCGGTGCGCATCGCCGCGAGCATCTGCTGCTCGTTAGGGGGCTCCAGGTTCGGCGCGTATTTACCCGAAGACAGCGCCCCGCCCTTACCGGTGAAGTTGTGGCAGGACGAGCAATTCAGCCGGAACAAGTCGCCGCCGCGACCTAAATCGTTGCCGCGCAGCGATTTTTGGGCGATGCTGCCGTCCGCGTCGCGCACCAAGGTGGGACCGCCGCCGTTGGCTTGCACGTAGGCGCCCAGCGCCTCGATCTGCCCTTCGTCGAAGATCGGCTGTTTGCGCGGCGCCTGGGCCTCACCGCGTTCGGCGGGCATCCGGCCGGTGGAGACCTGGAAGTACACCGCCGCCTCTCCGACGCCGATCAGGCTGGGCCCACGACCCGCCACGCCCTGCAGGTTGGCGCCGTGGCACGTCACACACGAGGTGTC
Source organism: Mycobacterium noviomagense (assembly GCF_010731635.1). Taxonomy (NCBI): domain Bacteria; kingdom Bacillati; phylum Actinomycetota; class Actinomycetes; order Mycobacteriales; family Mycobacteriaceae; genus Mycobacterium; species Mycobacterium noviomagense. The sequence continues at coordinate 4,618,765 of NZ_AP022583.1, read as the reverse complement.
GAACAACTGCTTGCCGGTGCGCAGCAGCGCCGACGAGGATTCGTCGGCGACGGCCACTTGCGGCTTGGGCGTCAGGACCGCGGCCAGCGCGCCGGCGACCGCCAAGGCGACCAACAGCAACAATCCCGCCGACGCCCGCCGGCGAAAGCGCCGCCGGGAGCGGTCGTTTCCACGGAATCGGGTGAGCCCCAATCTTTTCAACCGCGCACTCCTGTCCGCGCTGTGCCTGTTCACTGGCGTGCTCATCGGATGAAATAGATCGTCGTGAACAACGCAATCCACACGATGTCGACGAAATGCCAGTAGTAGGAGACGACGATTCCGGCGGTGGCCTGTGCCGGGGTGAACTTGCTCATCGCCGTGCGGGCGAGCAAGAAGATGAAGGCAATCAGCCCGCCGATCACGTGCAACCCGTGGAAGCCGGTGGCCAGGTAGAACACGCTGCCGTAGGCGCTGCCCGGGATGGTGGTGCCGTGACTGGCCAGGTGGTAGTACTCGTAGCCCTGGCCGAGCACGAAGAACAGCCCCATCAAGAACGTGACCACATACCAGCGGCGCAGGCCGAACACGTCGCCGCGCTCTGCGGCGAACACGCCCATCTGGCAGGTGAACGACGAGGCGATCAGCACCAGCGTGACGGGCACCGCCTGATACAGGTTCAGATGCGTCGGGTGAGGCGGCCAGTTGCCGCCGGCCTGGGCGCGCGCAGTGAAGTACATCGCGAACAGCCCAGCAAAGAACATCAGCTCGCTGGAGAGCCAGACGATGGTGCCGACGCTGACCATGTTGGGCCGGTTCAGCGAATGCACACGTGACGTGATCGCAGTACCCGAGGTCCCCACAGCGCTGGTCACATCCGCAAGTATGACGCTTTGTAGTTGATGATCTCCACCCGGGGGCGTCATTTGTTGTCGCCGGTCGCGATGTGTCCTCGGTCACAGCGAGATCCATGGGACGATCGGCGCGTGGCCGCGCCATTTCCCCCGCAGGCAGCCGGCGAGCCGGGCGCCGCCTCATGGCAGCGGGTGCTAGGGCGGTTGATCGTGGGGCATGACCTCGCCCGCGGCCAGGCCGCCTGGGCGATGGAACAGATCATGACCGGCGCAGCGACCCCGGCTCAGATCGCGGCTTTCGGCGTGGCGATGAAGATGAAAGTGCCGACATCGGCCGAGGTCGGCGAGCTGGCCGACGTGATGCTGCGCCATGCGCGGGATCTGCCGGCCACGGTCAGCACCGACGCTGTCGACGTGGTCGGCACCGGTGGCGACGGGGTCAGCACCGTCAACCTGTCGACGATGGCGGCGATCGTGGTGGCGGCCGCGGGTGTGCCGGTGGTCAAACACGGCAACCGAGCGGCGTCGTCGTTGGCCGGCGGCGCCGACACCCTCGAGGCGCTCGGGGTCCGCATCGATCTGGGCCCCGACGAGGTCGCACGCTGTCTCGCCGAGGTCGGGATCGGATTTTGCTTCGCGCCGACGTTTCATCCGTCCTACCGCCACGCGTCAGCGGTGCGGCGCGAGGTCGGGGTGCCGACAGTGTTCAATCTGCTTGGGCCGCTGACGAATCCGGGCCAGCCGCGGGCCGGCCTGATCGGTTGCGCGTTCGCCGACCTGGCCGAGGTGATGGCGACGGTGTTCGCAGCGCGCCGCTCCAGCGTGCTGGTGGTGCACGGTGACGACGGCCTCGACGAGTTGACCACCACCACCACCAGCACCATCTGGCGGGTACAGGCCGGCACCGTGGACAAATTGACGTTCGACCCCGCGGGCTTCGGGTTCGCCCGCGCCGAACTGCAGGAGCTGCTTGGCGGCGATGCGCAGACCAATGCCGCCGAGGCGCGTTCGGTGTTCGCGGGGGCCAAGGGCCCAGTGCGCGACGCCGTCGTGCTCAACGCCGCAGGCGCGATCGTCGCCCACGCCGGGTTATCCAGCCGCGCCGAATGGCTGCCCGCCTGGGAGGACGGGCTGGCCCGCGCCGCCGCGGCCATTGACAGCGGGGCGGCCGAACAGCTGCTCGCGCGATGGGTGCGGTTCAGCCAAACCGCCTGAATCCCAATCGTTTACGGCCTGCTCGGCGGCCACCCGCGCCGAGCGGGCGGCCGCCGCCCACGCCGCCCACCGTCCGGCCGACCCCAGCGGCGAGGCCCAGCCCGTCGCGCCGTCAGGCTCGCGACAGCACACGATGCGCACACCCGGCGCGGTCAGCCAGCGCGCGATCAGCCCGGTCTCCTCGACCAGCGCGCCGCCCAGCGGCGCCTGTTGCGGCAGCACCGCCTGCGCCCCGGCGCGGATGGCGTCGACGACCGGCATCGGCGGCACGCCACGGCCCGCGATGCCCGCCGCGGCCAGTTGACCGTGGCGGATGACGGCGAGTTGCCAGCCGCCGCGCCCGTCGGGCGCGGCGGCCGCCAGCTCGGGCAGCGTGGCCAGCGCCCGCAGGCGCTGGCCACGCCACAACGCCTCGACCGCCGCGGCGGTGTAATCGCGCAGCCGGGCCGCACTCTCGTACCGGCAGCGTTCGGCGAGCGCGCTGACCTGTTCGACGGCCGCGGCCAGCGGGCTGTTGTCCAGACCGTCGATCAAGGCGGCTGCTCGCTGGGCCGCCACGGCGTACTGGTCGGCCGCGATGTCACGGCCCGCCGGGCACGGCGACACTTCGCGCGGTGGGCACGCCGGCCCGTGCAGCGCCGATCGCGCCAACCGGCGGGTGCAGGTGCGGACCCCGGTGAAGCGCGCCAGCAGCGTCGCGGTGTCGGCGGCGTCGGCGCGGGACCGAAACGGGCCGACGGCGCGGTCGTGGCGCGGGGAGCGCACGATCGACAGGCGCGGGAACGCCTCGTCGGTCAGCACTATCCACCACCAGCGGTGCGGGAAGCGCGAGCGGCGGTTGTAAGGCGGGGCATGGGCTGCCAGCAGCCTCAGCTCACGCACACCGGCTTCCAGCGAATGCGCGCACTCGACGTGGTCGACGCTGCTGGCCAGCGCGACCAGCTCCTTGGTCCGCGGCCGCCGATCGGCGCCGTTGAAATACTGAATCACCCTGCGACGCAAGTCGATTGCCGTGCCGACGTAAAGCACCTCAGCCGACGGCCCGCGAAACAGGTACACGCCGGGCCGGTGGGGGAGATGCTCGGCCAGCGTGCGCTTACTGCGCTGAGCCGGGGTCACATCAGGCAGATATGCGCGCAGGTCGGCGTAGGTGTGCACACCCTGGTTGCCGACCCGCTCGATCAGCGCGTGCAACACGTCGACGGTGGCGCGGGCGTCGTTGAGGGCGCGGTGCGTGGGCTGGCTGGCCACTGCGAACAGCCGCGCCAGCGCGGCAAGGCGAACGCTGGGAGCCTCCTCGCGGCTGAGCACCCGCCGCGCCAGCTGCACGGTGCACAGCACCGGCGGCCGGGGCCAGGGGATCTGGCACTGTTCGGCGGCCGCGCGCAGGAAACCGACGTCGAATCGCGCGTTATGCGCCACCAGCACCGCGCCGCGGGCGAAGTCCAAAAACATCGGCAACACCGCGCCGATGGTCGGGGCGTCGCACACCATGGCCGTGGTGATTCCGGTGAGCCGCACGATCTGCGGTGGGATTGCGCGCTGCGGGTCGACCAGCGTGGCGAATTCGCCCAGCACGGCGCCGCCGCGCACCTTTACTGCCCCGATCTCGGTGATGGCGTCGGCTGCTGCACCGGCCGCGCTGGTCATACGTCCCCCGGTGGTCTCCAGGTCCACGACGACGAACGTGGTCTCGCGCAACGGCACCTCAGCGGTCTCGTCGAGCTCGGCGAAGCTCAGCTGCGTCGCACCCACGGCTGCGAACGTTAGGCACCAGTACCGACATTCAGCGGTTCCCGCGCCACGGTCGCCGCTGCATCGCCGGGAGCTTGTCGGTGTCCGCGGTTACCGTGCACTCGGCTCTGACCGACACCAAGCGAGAGGACTGAGCTTCATGGCGCAAACCAGCAGGACCAGCCGCATTGCCGACACGGCGGCTGAGCAAACCGGTCCGGTGGTCATCGACTGCGACGATTGCGCGGTTCGCGGGCTCGGGTGCCGCGACTGTGTCGTCAGCGTGCTGCTAGGGGTGCCGGACACCTTGCTCGACGACGAGCGGGCCGCGCTGGAGGTGCTTGCCGATGCCGGTCTGGCGCCAAGGCTGCGGTTGGTGCCGATTCATCGAGACCGATATCGTCCAGAGGGTCGTGACGACAGGGCGAAATCTGGCTGATTTCTTAATGTTCCGCTGTTGGACATTGCCTATACCATTTCGTAACCTGTCTGAGACCTAAAGCAGACTCGACGTTCTCGTCGACGGGTTGTAAGGATGCGAAATCTTGGGGTCGGGGCTCGACGGTAGACGCTGGACAACACGCCACATCAAGCGCTCGGCCATCGGCGGGATAGCTGCACTCTTCGCCCTCTCCGGCGCTCTCTCCGCCAATGTGCTGGCTGATCCTGCCGACGACGCGCTGGCAAAGCTCAACGAGTTGTCTCGGCAGGCTGAGCAGACCACCGAGGCCATGCACAGCGCCCAACTCGACCTGAGCGAGAAGCTGGCTGCGCAGCGTGCCGCCGAGCAGAAGCACACCGAGGCGGAGGCCGCCCTGGATGCCGCTAAATCGCGGTTGGCAACATTCCAGGCAGCGGTCAACAAATTTGCTGCAGCCATGTACATGGGTGGTCGCACCGACGGGATGAACGCCATTCTGACGGCCGGGTCGCCGCAGCAGCTGATCGGCAAGCTGGCCGTGCAGCGGGTGATCTCGACCGAGATGGCCACCCAGATGGCGAACTATCGGTCAGCCGGAGAGGCGGCCGCCAAGGCCGAGCAGGCATCGGCCAAATCCGCGGCCGACGCGAAGACGGCGGCCGAGCAGGCCGCCGCGGTGCGCGCCAACCTGCAGTCCAAACAGAGCCGGCTGCAAATGCAGATCGCCGTGGTGAAGTCGCAGTACCAGGCGCTGACCCCTGGACAGCGGACCGCCCTGGCCGACCCGGGACCAGCGCCGCCACCGGCTGCGCTGCCCGCTGCCGCAGCACCGGAGGCCCTGGCCCCGGGTGGCTCGCCGGTCGGGGGGGCACCCGGTGGAGGTGCCCCCGACGCGCTGCCGCCCGCCGGTCCCGGCTCGGGTGCCGCCGCGGTTGCCGTGCAGGCGGCCCTCACCCAGGTGGGCCAGCCCTACGCCTGGGGCGGTGCCGCGCCCGGCGGGTTCGACTGCTCCGGCCTGGTGATGTGGGCATTTCAGCAGGCCGGTATCCCGCTGCCGCACTCCAGCCAGGCGTTGGCGAACGGCGGGCAGCCCATCGCCCTGTCGGATCTGCAGCCCGGTGACGTGCTGACCTTCTATTCCGACGCTTCACATGCCGGCATCTACATCGGTGACGGTCTGATGGTTCATTCCTCGACGTATGGTCAGCCGGTGCGGGTGGTTCCGATGACCTCGTCGGGCCCGATTCACAACGCGCGCCGCTACTAGAGTTGATGGCCCGGCTTCTCCTCGGGCCAGGGTGGCCCGCATCGTCGCTGGGCGGAGCCTTCGCCGGGAAGTTTCCTCACCGGTGGCAGCCGGTGCTGCTGGCGGCCGCGCTTGTCGTCGAACTGAGCGTCGGGACAGCGGTGGTGGCAGGTCCTCGGCCCCACCCCGAGCCGGCCACCGTCACAGCGCCGACGATTTCCGTCGCTGGGGGTCGCACGGTGCGCATTGTCAGCCTTGGCGGTCCGAACACCGACCGGCTTTTGACGCGGGTCGCCGCCGAGATGGGCGGGGCCGTCGACGTGGTGCAGGCCTTCTGGGGGCCACAGTGGCCGCGCCGGATCACGGTGGTGGCGACGGGCTCCCAACAGCAGTTCGTGGCCGCGGCCGGCGGCACGGCGGCGCAGTGGTCTGACATCGCGGCGGTCACCGTCGCCGACCGTGTCGAGCCCGAGCATCGGACCGCGCAAGGCCAGCGCATCGTCTTCGCGCCGGGTGCCGCCGCGATGAGCGATACCTCGCTGCGAATTGTTTTGCGCCACGAGCTTTTTCACTACGCGGCGTTCGCCGAAACCGCCCTCGACGCGCCGCGCTGGCTGTCCGAAGGGGTAGCCGACTTCGTTGCGCGGCCAGCCACGTCGCCGCCCCCAGCGCTGGCGGCCACGCTGCCGTCTGACGCCGATCTCGACGTGCCCGGACCGCAGCGCTCGCTCGGCTATGACAAGGCGTGGTGGTTTGCCCGCTTCGTCGCCGACGCCTACGGGACGGTCACGTTGCGCCGGTTGTATCTCGCCGCCTGCGGCGTTGGGCACGCCGACGCGACGGCCGCGATGCGTGCCGTGTTGGGCAGCGAACCGGCGAGCCTGCTCACGCGCTGGCAACAGTGGCTCACCCGCTAGCCTTTCCGGGTGGCTCGGGTCCTGCTGGTGACCAACGACTTTCCGCCTCGCCGTGGCGGTATCCAGTCCTATCTGGAAGAGCTGGTGCGCAGGATCGTCAGCATCGGGTCGCATGCCGTGACGGTGTATGCGCCGCAATGGAAAGGTGCCGACGCCTTCGATGCGCGCGCGTCCGGCTATCAGGTGGTACGTCATCCGGGCACGTTGATGGTGCCCGGCCCGGCTGTCGATATCCGGATGCGCAGCCTGATCGCCGCCTACGACATCGACACCGTCTGGTTCGGCGCCGCGGCGCCGTTGGCATTGCTGGCGGACCGTGCACGACGGGCCGGCGTGATTCGGGTGCTGGCCAGCACGCATGGCCACGAGGTGGGCTGGTCGATGCTTCCGATGGCCCGCTCGGTGCTGCGTCGGATCGGCGACCGCACCGATGTGGTGACTTTTGTCAGCCGCTACACCCGAGCCCGATTCGCGTCGGCCTTCGGGCCGCGGGCGGCGTTGGAGTACCTGCCGCCGGGCGTGGACACGGACCGGTTCCGGCCCGACCCGGCGAGCCGCGCCGAATTGCGCGCCCGTTACCGGCTGGGCCAGCGGCCGACAGTGGTGTGCCTGTCGCGGCTGGTGCCGCGCAAAGGCCAGGACATGCTGATTCGGGCACTGCCTGCGATCCGGCAGCGAGTGGAGGCCGCCGCGCTGGTCATCGTCGGCGGTGGTCCGTATCTTTCCGCGCTGCGCCAGTTGGCCCAGCGTGCCGGGGTGGTCGAGCACGTGGTCTTCACCGGCGCAGTTTCCGGAGCAGACCTACCCGCGCATCACGCGATGGCCGACGTTTTCGCGATGCCCTGCCGAACCCGGGGTGCGGGACTGGACGTCGAGGGGCTGGGCATCGTGTTCCTCGAGGCCTCCGCCTCCGGCGTGCCGGTGGTTGCCGGATGCTCGGGCGGGGCACCGGAAACCGTGCAGCACAACGTAACTGGGCTTGTTGTCGACGGTCGCTCGGTAGAGCAGGTTGCCGACGCGGTCGGTGGGCTGTTGGCCGATCCCGACCGGGCTGCCGCAATGGGCGCTGCGGGGAGGAACTGGGTGACGGAAAACTGGCGATGGGACACGCTGGCGGCACGCATGGCCGCGCTTTTGGAAGGCTAACAGCGTGTTCGCCGGGCCATGCCCGGCCACGGTCTGCTCGGCGGCTCAGGAGTAGATCGCTTCGATGTCCGGGGCGAACTTCTCCGACACCACCTTGCGCTTGACCTTCATGGTCGGGGTCAGCTCACCGGTGTCTTCGGTGAAGTCGACCGGCAGAATCCGGAACTTGCGGATCGACTCGGCATGTGAGACAGCCAAATTGGCTTGTTTGACGGCAGCGTCCACCTCGGCGACCAAGTCCGGATCAGTCGCCAGATCGCCCACCGACATGTCGGCGGCCTTGCTGTTGCGCTGTTTCCAGCCTTCGAACGCCTCCGGGTCGATGGTGATCAGCGCCCCGACGAAGGGCTTGGCGTCGCCGACGACCATGGCCTGGCTGATCAAGGGGTGCGCCCGCAACTGGTCCTCGAGCACCGCCGGCGCGACGTTCTTACCGCCCGCGGTGACGATGATCTCCTTCTTGCGGCCGGTGATGCTCAAAAAGCCGTCCTCGTCGACCGAACCCAGGTCGCCGGTCTTGAACCAGCCCTCGGTGAACGCCTCTGCCGTGGCCTGCTCGTTGTGCCAGTAGCCGTTGCACACCACGCCCCCGCGAACCAGCAGCTCCCCGTCATCCGCGATGCGCATGCTGTTGCCGGGCAAGAGTTTTCCGACCGTACCGATCTTCAAGTCGCCCACCTGGTTGACGGTGATGGCCGCACTGGTCTCGGTCAGGCCGTAGCCCTCGTACACCGTCAGACCCACGCCGCGGTAGAAGTGGCCCAGCCGGGCGCCCAGCGGGGCGCCGCCGGAGATGGAGGCGCGGCAGTCGCCGCCCAAGGCTGCACGCAGCTTGTGGTAGACCAACCGATCGAACAGCGCATGCTTGGCGCGCAGCAGCAGGCTCGGGCCGCCGCGGTCGCAGGCCTGGCTCCAGTCGACGGCAGTCTGAGCGGCGATGTCGAAGATCCGTCGCTTGCCGTCGTTGGCGGCGTTTTGCGCGGCGGTGTTGTACACCTTTTCGAACACCCGCGGCACCGATACCACGATCGTCGGCTTGAACACCGCGAACATCGGCAGCAGATTCTTGATGTCGCTGGTGAATCCGACCGTGACCTTGTTGGCGAACGCGGCCATCGTGATTGCGCGGGCCAGCACGTGCGCCAGCGGCAAAAACACCAGCAGGCGTTCGCCCTTGGTCAGCAGCGTGGGCAGTACCTCTTTGGCGCCGCGAGTCTCATAGACCAAGTTGGAGTGCGTGAGTTGGCAGCCCTTGGGCCGCCCGGTGGTGCCCGAGGTGTAGATCAGCGTCGCCGGGTCAGCGCTGCGCAACGCCTGCACCCGGGTGCTGACCTCAGCAGGGTCGACCGACGCGCCTTCATCGGCGAGCTGGTCAAGCGCCTTGCGGCCCGAGCCGTCGATATGCAGCACCCGGCGCAACGCGGGCAGCTGGCCGGTGAGCTCGCTGACCATCGTCGCGTGCGCGTCGGTTTCTGCGAACGCCACCACCGCCTCGGAGTCCTGCAGCACCCAGCGCACCTGCTCAGCCGACGAGGTCTCATAGATTGGGACCGTCACGGCGCCGACGGACAGGATCGCGAAATCGAGAATCGCCCACTCGTAGCGGGTGGCCGAGAAGATGGCTACCCGGTCACCGGGCTGTACCCCCAGCGCAATCAAGCCCATTGCGGCCGAGCGGATTTGGGCGGCTGCAGCGGCGCATGTGACGTCGGTCCAAGCCCCGTCGACCAGCCGCTGGAAAATCACGAAGTCAGGGTCCTCACGCTCATGGTCGTACACCGAGGCCACGATGCTGTCGTGTTCGCCGACGGTAAACGGGGCGGGCACACTGAACTCACGCACTCTTTGACCTCGCTTGACCTCGCATGACGTTGCCGGGGTCGCCGGCTCGATGGCGTCCAGCCTAATCGGCGCCGGTGCCAGTCCTGATCGGTGTCGGCTCGGCGTATGTGAAGCTGGAATAGTGCACAGCATTCAGGTCGCCGACGAGACGTTTGTCGCTGCGGACGCTGCACGCGTAGGGCGGGCTGTCGCCGATCCGGCCAGCTGGCAGCGGTGGTGGCCTGATTTGCGGCTGGAGGTCGTCGAGGATCGCGGCGATAAGGGGATCAGGTGGGCGGTGACCGGCGGGTTGACCGGCACCATGGAGATCTGGCTGGAACCGGCGCTGGACGGGGTGTTGCTGCACTATTTCCTGCACGCTGAGCCGTCCGGTGCCGCTGCGTGGCAGTTGGCCCGGATGAACCTGCCCCGAATGACACACCGACGCCGGGTTGCCGGCAAGAAAATGGCCTTCGAAGTCAAGGCCGCACTGGAGCGCTCGCGGCCCGTCGGGGTTTCTCCGGTGGCTTAGCCGAACCGGGTTGCGACGGCGGAGTACCGTTTCTGCGAAAGGGCCAGAAGGTACTCCGGCCGGAGCCGAGGTCCACCCGCTTACGGGCGAGAAGGAAGCAACCAGGTGGCGGAGAAGACGACCCAGACCATCTACATCGATGCGGATCCGCGCACGGTGATGGATGTCATTGCCGACATCGGCTCTTACCCCGAATGGGTGTCGGAGTACAAAGAGGCCGAAGTACTGGAGGCCGACGCCGAGGGATATCCGAAGGTGGCGCGGCTGGTGCTAGACGCCACCGTTCTCAAAGACACCATGGTGTTGTCCTACGACTGGCCCAAAGACCATGACTCGGTTCGCTGGTCGCTGGTATCCAGCTCGCTGCTCAAATCCCTCGACGGCGCATACCGCTTGGAGCCCAGCGGATCTGGCACCGATGTCACCTACGAGCTCACGGTCGACCTGGCTGTCCCGATGATCGGGTTGCTCAAGCGCAAGGCTGAGCGCAGGCTGACCGACACCGCGTTGAAGGATCTGAAGAAACGAGTCGAGGCTGAGTGAGTCCGCAGCGCCCGCCCTGGCCCGGATCAGTCTCTTCGTCGGCAAGGGTGGGGTAGGAAAGTCGACCCTGGCGGCCGCCACCGCTGTGCGGGAGGCGCGCGCCGGTCATCGGGTACTGGTGGTGTCCACCGATCAAGCGCATTCGCTGGGAGACGTGCTCGGCGTTGCCGTCCCGCCGACCGGTCAGCGTGATCCGGTGCGTGTGCTCGCCGATGACCTGGATGCCGGCGGCGGCTTCCTCGATGCGCTGGCGTTGGACACGCTGGCGTTGCTGGAAGCTCGTTGGCGCGAGGTGGTCGACGCGCTGGGCCGCCGCTTTCCTGATTCGGAACTGGGCACCATCGCCCCCGAAGAACTATCGGCACTGCCCGGCGTCCAGGAAGTGCTCGGCCTGCATGAGGTCGGTGAAGTGGCCACCGCCGGGCAGTGGGATCACATCGTGGTCGACTGCGCCTCCACCGCCGACGCGCTGCGGATGCTGACGTTGCCGGCCACGTTCGGGCTCTACGTGGAACGCGCGTGGCCGCGGCATCGCAGGCTGACGGTCGCCGCGACCGACACCCGCTCCGCGGCGGCCGTCGAGCTGCTGGAGCGCATCCGCGCCAGTGTTGACCGGCTCAGCACGCTGCTGACCGACGGTGGCGTGGTCGGTGCTCACCTGGTGCTGACGGCCGAACGGGTGGTGTCAGCCGAGGCGGTCCGTACGCTCGGTTCGCTGTCGTTGATGGGCGTGCGTGTCGAGGAGCTGATCGTCAACCAGGTTTTGGTGCAGGACGATTCCTACGAGTACCGCAACCTGCCCGAGCACCCGGCGTTCGACTGGTATGCCGAACGCATCGGCGAGCAACAAGCTGTGCTGAACGAACTCGACGCCACCATCGGTGACGTCGCGCTGGTGCTGGCTCCCCATCTGGCCGGTGAGCCGATCGGCCCCAAGGCGCTGGGCGAGCTGCTCGATGGTGTCCGCCGTCGTGGCGGGGCACCGCCGCCCGGGCCACTGCGTCCCGTCGTGGATCTGGAATCAGGATCAGGGCTGCAGTCGGTGTACCGATTGCGGTTAGAGTTGCCCCAACTCGATTCCGGCGCGCTCACCTTGGGCCGAGTCGACGACGACCTGATCATCGGTGTCGGCGGCATGCGGCGCCGAGTTCGGTTGGCGTCGGTACTGCGCCGATGCACGGTGTTGGACGCGCATCTTCGAGGCAGCGAACTGACGGTACGTTTCCGACCTGATCCGGAGGTGTGGCCAGCATGAGCGGCGTTCACCCCGATATCGGTCCCGAGTTGCGGAAGCTTGCCCAAAGCATCCTGGACGGCATCGACCCGGCGGTGCGTGCTGCGGCGGCGCGGGCGTCGGGCAGCGGAGTCGGCACCGGCAAGTGCCAGCAGATGTGGTGCCCGGTATGCGCGCTCGCGGCGCTGGTCACCGGTGACCAGCATCCACTGCTGACCGTCATCGCCGACCACAGTCTCGCGTTGCTGACAGTGATCCGCGCAATCATCGACGACATGGACCGCTCGGCGCCGCCGCCTACCCCGGGGGGCCCGCCCGGTGGTGGCACGGGTGCCGCGCCCGCCGGCGAAGCGCCGGCGACCAGCCGGTACCAGCCGATCCCCGTCACCGTCGAGGAATAGCCGGCCACCGTCGCTGTGTGGTCGCATCCGCAGCCGGTGGGTACAGTTGGCGCAGAGCACCGTCGGGTGTGGGGCGAGAGGGAGGGTCCATGTGGTACTGGCTACTCAAGTACATCTTCATGGGCCCCCTGCTTGCATTGCTCGGCCGGCCGAAAGTCGAAGGGCTGGAATATGTTCCGCGTACCGGCCCGGCGATACTGGCCAGTAACCATCTTGCTGTCGCGGACAGTTTTTATCTGCCGCTGGTGGTGCGCCGCCGGATCACCTTCCTCGCCAAGCGGGAGTACTTCACCGGCACAGGGCTGAAGGGCTGGTTCCTTCGCTGGTTCTACAGCACTACCGGGCAGGTGCCGATCGACCGCAGTAGTGGTGATGCCGCGCAGGCGGCGCTGGAAACCGCGGAGCGGTTGCTCAAAGAAGGCAAGTTGCTTGGCATGTATCCGGAGGGCACCCGCTCGCCCGACGGCCGGCTGTACAAGGGCAAGACGGGGCTGGCGCGGCTGGCGTTGCACACCGGCGTCCCGGTCATTCCGGTGGCGATGATCGGCACCGACAAGGTGAACCCGCCCGGTAGCAAGATGTGGCGGTTCGGCCGGGTCACCGTCCGGTTCGGCAAACCGATGGAGTTCTCGCGGTTCGAGGGGCTGGCGGGCAACCATTTCATCGAACGGGCTGTCACCGACGAGGTGATGTACGAGCTGATGGGGTTGTCGGGTCAGGAGTACGTCGACATCTACGCGGCCACAGTCAAAAACGGTCACAAGCCAACTGCGTCGGGGTCGTCCGGCGGAACCGCCGCACGCATTCCGGAAACCGCAGCCGGCTGATCCGCCCGGCTAGCGACGATTCAGCCGACCGCCGACACCGGCGCCCGGTGCGGCGCTGTCGGGATTTCATGTGGGCTGCGAGCTTTGACAATGATCCCGGCGATGATGATCGTGGCCAGCGCCCACCACACGTAGGACGCTCCGACAAGCTGTCGCCACCACGGCGCAGTCGTCTCGTGGTACTTGGGCATCAGGTCGATCGGTGTCCACACCATCAGCGCCACTCCGGCGCCGGTGACCGCGGCAAGGGCCGCGCTGCGCCGGCGCCACGTCAGCACCATCGTTACCAGCACCGCCGGCAGCATCCACACCCAGTGGTGTGACCACGACACCGGCGAAACCACCAAGCCGAACAGCGCGACACAGATGACAGCCAAGACTGGCTCACCCGCGCCAAGCACTCGCCGCGTCGCCCATATCGTCAAGGCCAGCACGAGCAGGCAGCCGAGCGCCCACAGCACGAAGCGTTCGTGCTCGCCCAGGCCGGACCGCGCCAGGGCGCCGGCAATGTTCTGGTTGGTGTTCAGCGTGGCCGCACCGATCCGGTCGGTGTTGCGCACCGTGTTGGTCCAGTACTCCCAGGAGTCGCGCCAGTCCAGCGCGAAGCCGGCCAGCGTCACCGCCGCAAAGGAGCACACGGCAGTCAGTGCGGCCCGGCCCTCGCGGCGCAGCAGGAAATACAGCAGGAACACCGCGGGCGTTAGTTTCAGCGCGATGCCCAGCCCCAGCAGCATGCCGCGCGGCCATGCGGTGCGGCGGGGCAGGCAGTCGGCGATCACCAGCGTCATCAGCACCACGTTGATCTGACCGTAGGCGAAGTTCGACTTGATCGGCTCCAGCCAGATCACCCCAGCTGCCACCACGGCCAGCGCCGACCACCATCGCCGCCACCAGGCCGGCCCGGGCAGCAGCCGCGACGAGCCCCACACGTCGAGGCGGGTCAGCACGACCATAATCGCGACGATCAGCAGCACCAGCGTCGTGCAGGTGATCGCGACGCTGGCAGCCGGCATCCGCAACCAGGCGAAGGGGCAGAACACGATGGCGGCCAGCGGGGGATAGGTGAACGGCAGGTTCAGCCCGATCGGGGTGTGAAACATCGTGTCTTTGTAGAGCGGGCGGTTGTCCAGCCAGGCCCGCGCGCCCATCTGATAGACGTCGATGTCGATGCGGTAGGGGATGTGCCCCAGCAACCGCCAACTCGCATAGCTCAACGCCGCGAGAGCCAGCAGCGGAAGCACACCCCACACGGTGATCCGCCCGAAGATCGCTCGCCCCCGCCACGCGCCCATGCCGGGCGACCCCTGTCCGCTCATGTCGGAGAACACCCTATCGGTGTTGCGTGCACATCAAGCGGCATGGCTAGCCGCACCGGGCGGCTAGTGCGCGTACGTTTTCTTAGGTGCTTCACTGGTTACAACACGACATCATCGAACGCGGCCGACTGCCGCTGCTGTGCTGCCTCGTCGCGTTCATCTTGACTTTCGCCGTGACACGCAGCTTCGTGCGCTACATCCGTCACCGCGCCAGCGCCGGACTGCCGCCTAAATGGTGGCAGCCCCGGAACGTCTATATCGGGTCTGTCCACATCCACCATGTGGTAGTTGGCGTCGTCTTGGTGATGATCTCCGGTGTGACGTTGGTGACCCTGTCCATCACCGGGAACCAGCCCGAAGTCGCCGCAGCAGCAACGTTTTTCGGTATCGGAGCCGCCCTCGTGCTCGACGAGTACGCGTTGATCCTGCATCTGTCCGACGTCTACTGGGAGGAGGACGGCCGCACCTCGGTGGACGCAGTGTTCGCCGCTGTGGCGGTGGGCGGACTGCTGGTGCTCGGCTTGCACCCGATGATGTTCTTTCTCTCCATCTGGCAGGACACCCATTCGAGGCTGATGCACGCCGCCGTCATCGCCGGGCTGGTGCTCACACCGCCGCTGGCCGTGGTCGTGTTGCTCAAGGGCAAGGTGTGGACCGGGCTGATCGGCATGTTCTTCGTTGTGCTGCTGGTGGTCGGAGCCATCCGGTTGTCGCGTCCACATGCTCCATGGGCCCGCTGGCGGTACAACACCCAGCTCGACAAGATGCGGCGTGCCTTGGAGCGCGAACGCAATCTGCGCCGCCCCGTTGTCGGGGTCAAGCTGTGGCTGCAGAACCTGGTTGCCGGGACGCCGCGGCTGCCCGACGAGCACATGGTCGACGCCGAGCTGGACCGCGAGGTGCACGCCGCCCCGCCACCCGAAGGAATCCAGCGCGCGCTGGCGAGCGGCAGCAGCGGCTAGGGTTCCCGCACGTGCGGTATTTCTATGACACGGAGTTCATCGAAGACGGCCGCACCATCGACCTGATCTCCATCGGCGTGGTGGCCGAGGACGGCCGCGAATACTACGCGGTATCCACTGAATTCGATCCTCAACGGGCAGGCAGCTGGGTACGCACCCATGTGCTGCCCAAGCTTCCGCCACCTGCTTCGCAGCTGTGGCGTTCCCGCTCGCAGATCCGCTGCGATCTAGAGCGGTTCTTGCGCGTCGATGCGGGGGAGCCGATCGAGCTGTGGGCGTGGGTCGGCGCCTACGACCATGTGGCGCTTTGTCAGCTGTGGGGCCCGATGACCCAGTTGCCGACGGCGATGCCGCGGTTTACCCGGGAACTGCGCCAGCTCTGGGAGGACCGGGGGTGTCCGCGCATGCCACGCCGGCCGCCCGATACCCATGACGCCCTGGTCGACGCCCGTGACCAGCTGCGACGGTTCCGACTCATCATCGCGGCCGGTAACCTGGGCGCGGGCGCGGCGGCGGACTGAGCTGTTTGCCTGGCCCTGGCGCTGTGGGCGGGCGAACGCCGTCAGCCCGTTACGATGAACGGATGAACTGGACCGTCGACATCCCGATCGACCAGCTGCCACCGCTGCCGCCGCTACCGGCGGAGCTGCGGTCGCGGCTGGACGCCGCATTGGCGAGGCCGGCCGCCCAGCAGCCCAGTTGGCCGGCCGACCAGGCCGAGGCGATGCGCAAGGTCTTGGAAAGCGTCCCGCCCGTCACGGTGGCGTCCGAGATTGTGCGGCTGCAGGAGCTGCTGGCCCAAGTCGCCCGCGGCGAGGCCTTCCTGCTGCAGGGCGGCGACTGCGCGGAGACGTTCACCGACAACACCGAGCAACACATCCGCGGCAACATCCGCACCCTGCTCCAGATGGCCGTCGTGCTGACCTACGGCGCCAGCTTGCCGGTGGTCAAGGTGGCCCGGATCGCCGGCCAATACGCCAAGCCTCGGTCTGCCGACATCGACGCGCTGGGCCTGCTGTCCTACCGCGGGGACATGATCAACGGCTTCGCCCCGGACTCCACTGCCCGGGAGCACGACCCGTCGCGGCTGGTGCGTGCCTACGCCAACGCCAGCGCGGCGATGAATCTGGTGCGGGCGCTGACGTCGTCCGGGCTGGCGTCGCTGGATCGCGTTCTCGACTGGAACCGGGAATTCGTGCGCACCTCGCCGGCCGGCGCGCGCTACGAAGCGCTGGCCTCCGAGATCGAGCGCGGGCTGGCGTTCATGAGCGCCTGCGGAGTGGCCGACCGCAACCTCGAGACCGCCGAAATCTACGCCAGCCACGAGGCGCTGGTGCTCGACTACGAGCGCGCCATGTTGCGCCTCTCCGAGGAGCCCGACGGTAGCCCGAAGCTTTACGATCTATCGGCGCACTACGTCTGGGTCGGAGAGCGCACCCGCCAGCTCGACGGGGCGCACATCGCCTTCGCCGAAGTCATCGCCAACCCGATCGGCGTCAAGATCGGCCCGACCATGACTCCGGAGCTGGCCGTCGAATACGTCGAGCGGCTCGACCCGCACAACAAACCGGGCCGGCTGACTTTGGTGAGCCGGCTGGGCAACAACAAAGTGCGTGATCTGCTGCCACCGATTATCGAAAAGGTTCAGGCGACCGGTCATCAGGTGATTTGGCAGTGCGATCCGATGCACGGCAACACCCACGAATCGTCCAACGGCTACAAAACCCGCCATTTCGACCGCATCGTCGATGAGGTGCAGGGCTTCTTCGAGGTGCACCGGGCGCTCGGCACCCACCCGGGTGGCATCCACGTCGAGATCACCGGCGAGGACGTGACGGAGTGCTTAGGTGGGGCGCAAGACATTTCGGACACCGATCTGGTGGGCCGCTATGAAACCGCCTGTGACCCGCGGCTAAATACCCAGCAGTCGCTGGAGTTGGCGTTCCTGGTCGCGGAGATGCTGCGCGACTAGGAGCTCAGTGCGCCGCGTGGCCAGTTATGGCACGCTTTTGTCGAAATTGCGTGTCATAACTGGCCTTTCGCGCTAAAGCAGCCCGCTCAGGTTGCTGCCGATGGTCCACCCCGCGGCGGCGACCAGCCCGGTGACGGCCAGCACGACCGCCACCCAGACCAGCACCATCCGCTTGGCGTGTTGTCGCGCCCAGATGAATTCACTGAGCTCGATACCGGCGAATTGACCTGAGACCACTTGGCCGTCGAGCTCGTCGTCGTCGGCAGACCAGTCGCGAGTCAGCTGTCGGGTAGGTTGGCGCTGCCGCGGCGGGTGATCGGTGACCTGCTCGGTTCGAATTTGACTGTGATACAGCGCAGCTGAGCGGTGTTGGGCGGAGTTGCGTGGCGCCGGCACCCGAAACTCGGGCAGCCCCAAATCCTCAGCGATCGCGTCCAGTTCGGTACTCAGCTCGCAGGCATCGGCATAGCGGTCGGCGGGGTCGCGGGCCGTCGCGCGCGCCACCAACTCGTCGAATTGCGCTGGCACGCCCTCGATGGCCGCGCTGGGCGGCGGCACGTCGGTGTCTAACCGCTGGTAGGCAACTGCCAGCGGCGAGTCGCCGGAAAACGGCGTGCGGCCCGTCAGCAACTCATAGGTGAGGATCCCGACCGCGTACACGTCGCTGGCAGGCGTGGCTTTCCCGTCGCGTACCTGCTCGGGGGACAGGTAGGCGGCGGTGCCCAAAATGACACTGGCCGAGGTGATTCCGGCGGCGGCCACGGCGCGAACCAACCCGAAGTCGGCGATCTTCACGTCGCCCTCATCGGAGATCAGCACGTTTTCCGGCTTGATGTCGCGGTGCACCAGCCCGGCCCGATGCGCGGCACCCAGGCCACCGAGCACCGGCCGAAGCACCGCAACCACCGCATGCGGGGGCATCGGGCCGCGCTCGATCAGCAATTCGCGCAGTGTGCCGCCCTCGATGAGCTCCATCACCAGAAACGGGTGGCGAGCATCGAGTCCTTGGTCGTAGACCGCGACCAGGCCGGGGTGCTTGAGCCGGGCCACCGTGCGGGCCTCCATCCGGAAGCGGGTCAGGAATTGCTCGTCGCCGGCGTAGCGAGAGTCCATGACCTTCACCGCGACAGGGCGGTCCAGTCGCTCATCGAGGCCCCGGTAGACGGTGGACGTGCCGCCGCTGGCGATCTTCGCCTGCACCCGGTAGCGCCCATCGAGCAACGCGCCGTAGAGCGGATCCTCCGTCACAGCTGCGGCCACGGAGCCATCGTAGGTGCCGGTGCGATTCAGCTGCCGAAACGTGCACGCAGCGCGCCGGTATGAGCTCTAGACTTGTCGCGGTGAGCAGTATTCCGGCCGGCGACGACGTTCTCGATCCCGACGAGCCCACTTACGATCTGCCCCGGGTCGCCGAGTTGCTCGGTGTGTCCGTGAGCAAAGTTCAGCAGCAGCTGCGGGAAGGCCATCTGATCGCAGTGCGGCGCCGTGGTGATGTGGTGGTGCCGCGAATTTTCTTCACTGAATCCGGTGAGGTAGTCAAGAGCCTGCCCGGGCTTCTGGTGGTGTTGCACGACGGCGGCTATCACGAGACCGAGATCGTCCGGTGGTTATTCACCCCGGATCCGTCGCTGACCGTCACCCGGGACGGGACGCGCGACGCCGTGACCAATGCCCGTCCGGTCGACGCGCTGCATGCCCACCAGGCCCGCGAAGTGGTGCGACGGGCCCAAGCTATGGCGTACTAGGGTTTTCGACTGTTTCGCCGGGCGGCTGCGGTGCCCGGTAGAGCGCATACCACGCGATGACCGCGCACGCGGTCGCCAGCGACACATGCAGCCACGAATACATCCCGTGTGCTCCATCGGGTCGGAAGATCACCATGATCCACGTCGAGAACGCCGCGATCGCCGCGACCGACGCCCGCGACTGAGCCAGCGACCCCACCACTGCCAGTGGCCAGGAGTAGTACCACGGCAGCGCCGCGGGCACGAACAACACCACCACCAGCATCGCCCACGCGATTCCGGTCAATGCCTCACGGTCGTTGTGGCGGAACCGCCACCACAGCAGTGGCAGCGCGACGGCGATGATCGCGATGCCGGCGATCCGGGTGACGTGGAGCACGGCATAGAAATTGACCGGGAAAAACCATCCGCCGAGGGCGTGCACCAGGTTCGCGACCGCGGTCGGCACCGTGAGCCAGTTGATGATCTTCACTGAACCGGCCAGCGCGGTCAGCCAGCCCAGGCTCACCCGGGCCACCGCGGACAACACCGCGAACACTGCGACGAAGATCAGTACAGACGTTGCGGCGGCCGCCGCGAAGGCCGGTAGTGGTCGGTAGCCCCGGCGGTCGCGCAGATGGTGCATCCACACCCACACCAAAAACGGCAGTGCGATCCCGGCTGTCGCCTTGACCGCCACCGCGACGGCGACCAGCGTGATGCCTGCGACATGGTGGCGGCCGAAGGTCAGCGCGATGCCGGCGGCCATCAACCCCACCATCAGCATCTCGTTGTGGACGCCGCCCATCAGATGGATGATCACCAGCGGGTTGAGCGCGCAGATCCACAGCGCTGTGGGTGCGTCCGCGCCGAGGTGACGGGCGATGCGCGGTGTGGCCCAAATCAGTAGTGCCAGCCCGGGCAGCATGCATAACCGCAGCAGCATGGTTCCGGCGATCACGTGGTTGCCGACCAGCATCGTGATGAGCTTGGCGACGAGAATGAATGCTGGGCCGTACGGTGCGGTGGTGATCGTCCAAATGGGACTGACGTTGTCCAGCAAGGGATTCGGGTTGTCGACCGGCGCAGCCACGTAGGGGTCCAGGCCGTCGCGCAGCAGCGCGCCCTGGGCGAGATACGAGTAGGTGTCGCGGCTGAAGACGGGCACCGACAGCAATAGCGGTGCAAGCCAGAACCCGGTAGTGGCCACCAGGGTGTATTCCGTTGCCTCGCCGGCGATCACGCGCCGGCCCAGTCGTAGCCACGCGATCAGCATCAGGGCAACACCGAGCCACAGCACAGTCGAGGAGAGCACCAGCCCATGCCCGAAGCGCAGCCACGACAGGTGCATCGACTCCAGCAGTGGGTCGTGTGGCTTGGTGCTGCCCGCCCCGAGTCCGCCCGCGGTGATCAGCGCTGCGCCCAGGAAGCCCAGCAGCGCCGGCCCGGCATCGGGAGCCTGGGTGAACTCCCGCAGCCGTGAAAAACCGTGGCCGACACCATGACCCGGTTTTGTGGCCGGTGTGGGTGTGGGAGTGGTCATACCGCTCACGCGGACCTGGTGGCGGCCAGCTTGGCCAGTTCGGACAGCCCCGCTTTGGCTGTCGCGTTGATCGGCGCGGCGGCCAAGGTGTCCAACGCCCGGCGGGTCAGCATGTCAATCCGCTGCTCCACGGCGGCCAGCGCGCCGAGCGCCTCGATGGCGTCGCACAATTCGCGCACCTGGGAGTCGGTCAGCTCAGTGCCCATCGAGGAACGCAGCAGTTCGGCCGCCGCCGGGTCGGACCGGTCGGCCATCGCCACCGCCTCTGCCACCAGCACGGTTTGCTTGCCCGACCGCAGGTCGTCACCGGAGGGCTTACCGGTGACCGCGGGATCGCCGAACACACCCAGCACGTCGTCGCGCAGCTGGAAGGCCAGCCCGAGGTCGAGGCCGATCTGCTCGAAAACCGAGTGCACGTCGGGCCGATCGGCGGCCGCGGCCGCGCCCAACTGCAGTGGTCGCACGACCGTGTAAGAGGCGGTCTTATAGGTATTGACGGCCATGGCGGAGGCGACAGATTCGGCGGCGCTGGCTTCGGCGACGATGTCGAGGTATTGGCCGCCCAGCACTTCGGTGCGGATATCGGCCCACACTCGCCGAACTCGGCGATGCGCGTCGGGCGGAAGATCAACGTCGGCGACGATGTCGTCGGCCCAGGCCAGCGCCAGGTCACCGAGCAGGATCGCGGCCGACATCCCGAATTGATCCGCGGAGCCGCGCCAGTGGCGGGCGCGGTGCAACTCGGCGAAGTTCACGTGGGTAGTCGGCCGACCGCGGCGGGTTGCCGATGCGTCGATCACGTCGTCATGCACCAGCGCACTGGCGTGCAGCAGCTCCAGCGCGGAGAAGAGCAGCAGCACGTGGGCATCGGCTTCTTCGGTGCTGATGGCGCGCCAGCCCCAGTAGGCGAACACCGGCCGCAGCCGCTTGCCCCCGATGAGCACGAACTCCTCTAACCGCGCGATCAGGGCGTCGTAGTCAGCGCTGATGTGGGCAGCCTGCGTGCGGCGGTCGTGCAGATACCGTCGCAGCTGCTCGGTGATTCGGTCCGCCACCTCGACGGTTGCCGCTGCTTCGACGCTCAGCGCGGCGCCCCTTTCGCCCGATGTGTGTTCACGCTAGAGCGTACGGCTGGTTTCGCAGGGTTGAGACGGCGCTGGCCGCCACACGGACCGCACAAGTTGCTTCGACAGGCTCACTATCTCGCACCTATGCTGTCGGGGTGGCCAGCACCCTCAACACCGTTGCGCTCGAACTCGTGCCGCCGAACCTGGAGCGCGGCCCCCAGCAGGCGGTGGACGACGCGCGCAAAGTCGCCCAATTCTCTGCTGAATCGGGCATCGACGGCCACATCGGGCACGTGATGATCCCGGGGTTGATCGCCGAGGAGGATGACCGGCCCGTCGAAATGAAGCCGAAGCTCGACGTACTGGACTTTTGGTCGCTCATCAAGCCGGAGTTACCAGGGGTGCGCGGATTGTGCAGCCAGGTCACCGCATTCATGGACGAGGCCACCCTGCGTCACCGGCTCACCGAGCTGGTGTCGGCGGGGATTGAGGGAATCGTTTTCGTCGGTGTACCGCGCACCATGAAAGACGGCGAAGGCTCCGGCGTAGCGCCCACTGACGCCCTATCGATCTATCGCGAATTAGTGCCTAACCGCGGAGTGATCCTCATCCCGACGCGGGAAGGTGAGCAGGGCCGGTTCAATTTCAAGTGCGAGCAAGGCGCGACCTTCGCCCAGACGCAGCTGCTGTATTCCGACGCGATTGTGGCTTTCCTCACCGAGTTCGCCGAGAACACGGACTACCGACCAGAGATCTTGTTGTCGTTCGGGTTTGTGCCGAAGGTGGAGAGCCGGGTGGGTTTCATCAACTGGCTCATCCAGGATCCAGGCAACGCCGCGGTGGCCGCAGAGCAGGAGTTCGTCAAGACGCTGGCCGGCAGCGAGCCCGCGCAGAAGCGCCGGCTGATGGTCGATCTGTACAAGCGGGTGATTGACGGTGTCGCCGAGCTGGGCTATCCGCTGAGCATCCATCTCGAGGCCACCTACGGTGTTTCGGCGCCGGCCTTCGAGACCTTCGCGCAGATGCTCGACTACTGGTCGCCCGCCAAGCCGTAAAGGATGGCTTACTCCGGCGGGTGATCGCCCGGCGTGCTGAATCTCGGTGAGCGGTCACGGGACTGCCACGCCAGCAGCGCCACCGCACCAGCCACCACGAACGACGAAATGCCCAGCCACAGAGCTGCATTCGTGAACGAGCGGGTGCTGGGATCGGTGTAGCGCGCCTGGGCGTTCATCGTGCTGACCGCGCCAGGCTTGAGCTTCCACGCGACGACGTCGGGGTCGACGCGTTCGCCGTTGGTCGAAGTGACCGCGCCCGGGAATGACACGCTGAGTTCGACGTCGGCCTCGGGATCCGTCAACGACGTCAGGTCTGCCCGTCCTTCGAGTATTACTACGTTGCCGGAGCGGCGCAGGGACAGGTTTACCCCGGAGGCGTCGGGATTCAGGTTTGCCAGCTGCGGCAGCTCGGCGAACGTCAATTGGGAGAAATCCGCCTCTGAGCCCACATACCCGTCACGGTCGTACTTGGAGATCGCCACCTTCTGACTGAATGGCAGGTTGGGGTCGAACTGCGGTCCGTTGTCTTTGTCGTTGCGTGCCTTCGTCGCCGCGACGATCTGGCCCGACACCAGGTCGTCAGGCGAGATCGCGATCGAGGCTTTGACCCGCACACACCCGGCGATCATCGGCGCTAGCAGCATCAGCGCCATGATCGCCAGCAGCCGCTGGCGTCGACGGGCACTGAACCGTCGGGCTACAAGCCGCATGCTGCCGTCGCGCACCACGTCATCGTGCCAGACCCGGTATGTCGGTACGGCCGGTGTCCTCACAACGGCAGCTTGCGTCCCAGGATCGCGAAAGGTCGCGGATCACCGGCGAAGTGGTAGCCCCGGATGATGTCGGTGAAGCCCAGCCGCCGGTAGAGCCGCCAGGCCCGGTTGGCCTCCCCGTCGGTTTCCGGGGTCGACAGCAGCACGTTGGCCTCACCGCGCCCGGCCAGCAGCCGTCGAGCCAGCGCCTCGCCGAGACCGCGTCCCTGCGCCCGCGGATGAATGTGCAATTCCGTCAATTCGAAATAACTTGCCATCAGATTGATGATCTCGGGGTGCGCAAAACCGGCGCGCTGCAAGCCGAGAACTACTTGCTGTTGCCACCACTGATCGGGCGCGCCGCAGTAGCCGTAGGCGATTCCAAGCAGCGGAGCGTTGCTCAGCTCCTCCACCGAGGGCGGTTTCGCGCCGTCATGGTCGGCCTCCACTGCGGCCACGGCTTGCCAACCGCGTCGCCGCGTGTGTTCGAGCCACATGGCCGCGCGCTGCTTCTCGGTGCCGCGCGGGTATCGCATCGCGTCGACGTACACAGCCAGGGCATCACCGAGACGGCGCTGCATGTCGTGCGTCGACAGATCGATGAGGAAGGTCGACAACTCGCGGTCTCCTCCTCGAACGCTGATCCCGTGCGCTGCTTGAATTCTCATTATCGGCCCCCGCGCCACCTGCGGATCGACAACGTCGGCGACCGAAGTCGATGGCCCGGCTCTTGTTCGGCCTTCCAGGTCCGCATCGGTCGCCACGCTCGAGCTCAATTGCCTGGCTCCTCCTCGGGCCTTCGGCCCGCATCGGTCGCCACGCTAAAGCCGATGGCCCCGCTGCTCTTCGGGCCTTTCGGGCCCGCATTGTCGCCAGACTACAATCGACGAGCGAACCAGTGGTATGGCGCAGTTTCACCTCGTATCATCTGAGTTAGTTGCCCCAACAAAGTGGGCATCCACGTTATGCGTGACGGGCTGTCGGCAAGGAGGGACGAATGCCACTCTCCGATCATGAGCAGCGGATGCTCGAGCAGATCGAGAGCGCTCTCTACGCCGAGGACCCGAAGTTCGCCTCAAGCGTCCGTGGCGGCGGGCTGCGTGCGCCGACCGCGCGGCGACGGCTGCAAGGTGCGGCCCTATTTGTTGTCGGTTTGGGGATGCTGGTTTCCGGTGTCGCGTTCAAGGCGACGATGATTGGCAGCTTCCCGATTCTTTCCGTCCTCGGTTTCGTGGTGATGTTCGGTGGTGTGGTGTATGCGATCACCGGTCCGCGGTTCCCCGGCGGGCGCGACCGCACTGGATCGCCGGGTGTGCCGCGGCCACGTCGCGCCAAAGGCGCCGGCGGCTCGTTCACCAGTCGCATGGAGGACCGTTTCCGCCGCCGCTTCGACGAGTAGCGCGGCCGCGGTGAAGGCCGCTGATCTGTAGGGCAGCTTCGGCTGCCCTCTTTTTTGCGTTCGTCACGGCTGGCATGGGAACTGCTTTTGTCTAGCTCTAGCGCCCCACAATGCCCCACGTGGCCGCTGGCCAGGGATTCGGGCTGCTGAGCTTGGCTGATTCACCGCGTATACGCGAATTGAGACACAGCTGAACCACCCCTGTTACGCGTTCGAAGTCGGAAACGCCGCATCCTTACTTTGTAAATGGAGCAAAGTGGGGCGTTGTGGGGTATGGTGGCTGAAGTCGTGGGTGAGACGAAGTTCCGGAGCTTCGTCCCGTGGCGGGAGGTGGCCTGATGTTTCTGGGCACCTACACGCCCAAGCTCGACGACAAGGGGCGGCTGACGCTGCCCGCCAAGTTCCGTGACGCGTTGGCAGGAGGGTTGATGGTCACCAAAAGCCAAGATCACAGCTTGGCCGTCTACCCCCGCGCCGAGTTCGAGCAGCTGGCCCGCCGGCTGGCGGACAAGGCCAAGCGCAACAACCCGGAGGCGCGGGCGTTCCTGCGCAACCTCGCGGCAGGCACTGACGAACAGCATCCGGACGCCCAGGGCCGGATCACCCTGTCGGCCGATCATCGTCGCTACGCCAATCTGTCCAAAGACTGCGTGGTGATCGGAGCGGTCGACTACCTCGAGATCTGGGACGCGCAGGCCTGGCAGAACTACCAGCAGACCCACGAAGAGAACTTCTCCGCGGCCAGCGATGAAGCACTCGGCGACATCATCTGAGGCGCATGCCCGTGCATCGCGGTCTCTGCCCGAACCGACCCTGACGTACTTCCCCAACGCCAGGTTCGTGCTATCGGACAGGGACCCCGGTGCAGGGGCGGCCCTCGATCTCGCCGCTCGGGGAGGTGTTGTCATGGCCGACGATCCGGCTGATTTCGGTCATGCGCCGGTCCTGCTGGAACGCTGCGTGGCGCTGCTCACCCCGGCACTGGCCCGCGAGCACTCGGACGGGTCGGGCGCCGTACTGGTGGACGCCACCGTCGGCGCGGGTGGTCACGCGGAGCGGTTCCTCACCGACCTGCCCGGGCTACGCCTGATCGGCCTCGACCGTGACCCTGCAGCGTTGGACATCGCCGCGGCACGGCTGTCCCGGTTCTCCGACCGGGTGACATTGGTGCGTACCAGGTATGACGACATCGCCACCGCTCTAGCCGAATCCGGGTGCGATCCAATGGGTTCGGTGCACGGTGTGCTCTTCGATCTGGGTGTGTCGTCGATGCAACTCGACCATGTGGAGCGAGGTTTCGCTTACGCTCACGACGCTCCGCTGGACATGCGGATGGACCCGGATACACCGCTGACCGCGGCCGACATCGTGAACACCTACGATGAGCCCGCCCTGGCTGACATTCTACGGCGCTACGGCGAGGAGAGATTCGCGCGTCGCATAGCCGCCCACATCGTCCGCCGCCGGTCCGTCACGCCGTTTACGACAACCGGTGAGCTGGTTGAGCTGCTCTACCAAGCCATTCCGGCACCGGCACGGCGAACGGGCGGGCATCCGGCCAAGCGGACCTTCCAGGCACTGCGTATCGCCGTCAACGGTGAGCTGGACTCGCTGCGCAGGGCGCTTCCTGCCGCGTTGGATGCGCTGACCGTCGACGGCCGCATTGTGGTGCTGGCGTACCAGTCGCTGGAGGACCGCATCGTCAAGGACATATTCCGCGCCGCCGTCACTTCCCGCACTCCGACCGGGTTGCCCGTCGAACTGCCCGGCCATGCACCGGAATTCAGGTCGCTGACCCGCGGTGCCGAACGCGCCGACCGTGCCGAGATCGAACGCAACCCCCGTAGCGCCCCGGTGCGGTTGCGGGCGTTGCAACGAGTGCCGCGCCACGACGCAGCAAGGAGGGCGACTCATGGGGGCTAAGCGGCAGGCAGCGACGCGCCACGGGACTGATCGCCGGCCTACTAAAAGCGACGCCGCGGCTCGGACGAAAACGCCTGGATCGCTCACGGCGTCGCGGCGCACCCGGCATGGTGGCAAGGCGTCGGCCCCCACTCGTGAGTTGCGAGCGCCGCAGTCGGGGCCGCAGACCACGCCGATGTCACGACCGGTCGAGCGGCCGGCCCGGCCGAAGAGCGCCGCCCAGGCGAAGGCACGGGCCAAGGCACGAAAAGCTAAGGCGCCCAAGGTAGCTCGCCAGCCGTTGCGTGAGCGTCTGCTTGCCAGGTTGGCATCGATTGATCTTCGGCCGCGAACCCTGGCGAGCAAGGTGCCCTTCGTCGTGCTGGTCATCGGATCGCTAGGCCTGGGCCTGGGGGTCACGCTCTGGCTGTCCACTGATTCCGCGGAGCGCTCTTATGAGTTGGGCAACGCGCGTCAGAAAACCCAGTTGCTGCAGCAGCAGAAGGAGGCGCTCGAACGCGATGTGCTCCAGGCGCAGGCTGCACCGGCGTTGGCAGAGGCGGCCCGAAAATTGGGAATGATCCCGACAAGAGACACGGCCCACCTGGTGCAGGACCCGACCGGTACGTGGGTGGTAGTCGGCACACCCAAACCCGCCGAGGGCGTTCCGCCGCCGCCGCTGAACACCAAGCTGCCGGACGAAAAGCCGGCACCGCCCAAACCTGCGGTGAACCCGCTGGAGACGCCGGTTCCGGTGTCAGCGGGTGCCGGTGCGCCGACCATGCCGACCCAGTCTGGCCCTCAGGTGCTGCTCCGTGCTCCTGACGGGGCAACGACGTTGGGCATCCAGCAGTTACCTGCTGGGCCGATACCAGGGGCGCCCAATGCCCCGGCGGCCGGAGCCGGCCCGGTGGTGCCGCCTGCTGCTGGTACGCCCCCGCAACCGGCTCTCGAGGCCCCGCCGCCGCCCGCTCCTGCAGCCCCGCCGCCGGCTCCGGGCGCCGTTCCTCCCGTGCCCGGTCTAGTTCCGCCCGCGTCGGGACCGTCCCCGTCAGGGCCGCCCCCGGCTGCCGTGCCGCCCGCCGCTGCGCCGCCGCCTGGCGCAGTACCTGCGGCGCCAGTGCCCGCTGCCACCCCGTTCGCTGCACCCGCCGGCGGCGAACAGTTCGGCCCGCTAACCGTCACGGCCCCTGGCGCGCCCCGGTGAGCCGCGCCGATCGCTCGCGAGCGCGCCAGTCGCAGGCCGCGCGAAGTGCACGCGACACCCGAAAGGCACGCAAAAAGGTCGACGAGTCCAAGAAGAAATCACCAAAGCTGAAGAAAGCCGACAAATCCCGCCCAGAACTGCACGGAAACGTTGGCCCGCAGGGCCACTCGGCCCGTGACCGGCGCACCCGTCAGGCAATCAATCTGGGATCGCGCGGCGCGTCGTTCGTCTTTCGACACCGGGCAGGCAACGCTGTCGTCTTCATCGCCTTGCTTGTTGCGGCTGCGCAGCTGTTTTATCTGCAGGTGCCGCGTGCCTCCGGGCTGCGTGCGGAGGCCGCTGGGCAACTCAAGGTCACCGACGTCGAAAAAGCCGTGCGCGGAAGCATCGTCGACCGCAACAACGACCAACTGGCGTTCACCATCGAAGCTCGCGCGCTCACATTCCAGCCGCGGCGCATCCACAAGCAGCTTGCCGAAGCCAAACAAAAGAATGCCAAAGCACCCGATCCCCAGCAGCGGCTGCACGATATCGCCAAGGAAGTCGCGCTTCGGTTGAACAACAAGCCGGACCAGGCAACGGTTTTCAAGAAAGTGAACAGTAACGAGACATTCGTCTACCTAGCCCGCGCCGTCGACCCGGCTATCGCCACCGCGATCACGACGAAATTCCCGGAAGTTGGCGCCGAGCGCCAAGATCTGCGCCAGTATCCGGGTGGATCGCTGGCGGCCAACATCGTTGGCGGTATCGACTGGGACGGCCACGGTCTGCTGGGACTGGAGGATTCGCTGGATGCCGTGCTGGCCGGAACCGACGGGTCGGTGACCTACGACCGTGGATCCGACGGCGTGGTGATCCCGGGCAGCTATCGCAATCGGCACAAGGCGGTCAACGGCTCGACTGTCCAGCTGACCATCGACAACGACATCCAGTTCTATGTCCAGCAGCAGGTGCAGCAAGCCAAGAACGCCTCCGGGGCACACACCGTGTCAGCGGTTGTACTCGACGCCAAGACCGGCGAGGTGCTGGCCATGGCCAACGACAACACCTTCGACCCGTCGCAAGACATCGGGCGTCAGGGTGATCGGCAGCTGGGCAACCTCGCCGTGTCATCCCCGTATGAGCCTGGCTCGGTCAACAAGATCATCACCGCCTCGTCGGTGATCGAATACGGGCTAACGAACCCGGACGAGGTGCTGTCGGTACCTGGCTCGATCCACATGGGTGGTGTCACTGTGCACGACGCCTGGAACCACGGCGTAATGCCTTACACCACAACGGGTGTGTTCGGGAAGTCGTCCAACGTGGGCACGCTGATGCTGGCACAGCGGGTCGGTCCGGAACGCTGGTTCGACATGCTCAAGAAATTCGGGCTGGGCCAGCGCACCAATGTGGGGCTGCCCGGCGAAAGCGCGGGCCTGGTGCCGCCGATCGACCAGTGGTCGGGCAGCACATTCTCCAATCTACCTATCGGCCAAGGCCTTTCGATGACCTTGCTGCAAATGACCGGCATGTACCAGACCATCGCCAACGACGGGCTGCGGGTACCGCCGCGCATCATCAAGGCGACCGTCGCACCGGACGGCACCCGCACCGAAGAAGCGCGGCCCGAAGGTGTTCGGGTGGTGTCGGCACAAACCGCGCAGACGGTGCGCAACATGCTGCGCGCCGTCGTGCAGCGCGACCCGATGGGCTATCAGCAGGGCACTGGGCCGGCGGCCGCGGTCGAGGGCTACCAGATCTCCGGCAAAACCGGCACTGCGCAACAGATCAACCCCGCGTGCGGCTGCTACTTCGACGACGTCTACTGGATCACCTTCGCGGGGATGGCCACCACCGACAATCCCCGCTACGTGGTCGGGATCATGATGGACAACCCGCAGCGTTCCTCAGACGGTGCTCCTGGACACACCGCCGCTCCGCTGTTCCACAACATCGCGGCCTGGTTGCTGCAGCGCGAAAATGTCCCGCTGTCGCCCGACCCCGGCCCGCGGCTGACGCTGCAAGCCACCTAGCGGCGAACTGCGCTGGCCCAACGAGACGACCATGGTCGGCAGACCAGCAATCATTTGCGGTATGTTGCCGACAACACGGCTGTGGCTAGACAAGCCGCTGCGTGGTAACGCCACATGCTGGCTCATATGTCGCGGTGACAGCAGCATCGATTGCGCACAGCTGATCGTTTGGAGTCGCGAGGAAGGATGATCACATGGGAACGCGGGATATCGATGAATCGGCCAAATCATCAGCGGCGGAACGACAGGTGAACGGCACACGAGATGAGTGAATTTCGGGATGCCGTCGCGGCGGCGGCCCAAGGTACGCCATACATCGTCGACGACACCAAGAAGGGCTTCGACGTAAAACTTGACATCGCCAACGCTCAATGGTGGGGCTTATACAACCGGGCCGGTTTGCGCAAGAGCTTCCGGTGGCGAGTGGTCGAGCGTAAGTCCTATTTTACGATCACTGACCGCCAGGTTGACGTGACGTGGCGGGCGGGAGTTCCCGCGATTGGCGCCTCGGTTCAAGTGCAGGGGGGCCGGGTTTTCTCGTTCTCACGCCAGAAGATTTGGGCGCTGTCGGACCGCGGCCGCATCGAACCGGTGGTGGACTATCGATTCAATGCCAGAGAGGGCAGGGACTTAATTCGGATGGTAGCCCGACAGTTAGGACTGAAAGAACGCCAGCCGCTGTCGTTCAAGATTCCGCTGGCCATGGTGGTGGCGACTTCCGCATTTTTCGCGATCTACGGACTGGTGCTGTTAGTTCTCCGGATTACCGGTGCGCACTAATGAAGCCGCGCGAGCGACGCGCCGTTATGCTGCAACGAGTTAACTGCTGGCATGGTCACCGGTGGTCGGGATTTCGTCGCCCACTTGCCAGTCCCAGCTGGCATTGTCGGGCGAGGTTGCTTTGGTGATCCTAATCGTGAGGTGGAAATGTTTGCCGTCCTGAGCCAGGACGCATTGTTCTGTGGCGCCAAGCTTTATAGGCAGGTCGCCGGGGCAGTTGATCACAACGGGTCCACCGCCTGACTGTTCGCGAATCTGCTGGGCAGTGATCTGCTCTAGGTCTCCCTTCGGAACTGCCGGCTGCGCTGGTGCGGACGCGGTGGTGCTGGAATGCGCTGGGGTAGTGGTGCCAGTACCAACGGAGACGTGACACGAACTTATCGCCAGTGTCGCCGGGCCCAGGACAATCAGGAGAGCGGTGACGCGCTTCGGTGGCAGCACTATCGTCCCTTCCATGTTGTTCAGGCTTGCCTGACGGCTCACTGTACCGGTGAGACGGTCGATACGAACTCGCTGAATTCAGGGCCAGCTTGGTCGAAGACATCGGCCGGGCAAGTCAACAGCAACTGCAACACGGCGACGTCGCTTGGATCCTCGGTGCTGGGAAACGCGTTGATGATCTGAATCTGCTTGAGTGTCATGGCGGCTTCGCCAGCGGGGTATTCGATCTGCAACAGTTGAGCAGCCTGCGACGCGGATTCGCTAGCCACGACATCGTGTTTCAGCACGCTGACCGCGTAGCGGGATTGCAAACTGCCCAGATATGATGCCGCCAGCGCGGCGACGTCGACCGGCTGGCCGTAGTTTGCGAAGCCGCTGATGACCAAATTAGTGGCTACCGGTTCAGAGAGATTTTGCGTGCGCACTGCAACATATGCGGCGTCGGGTTGGCCGCAAGAGTCCGGTGGCACCAGGGTCCAACCATCGGGAAGATCGAACGATATCCGAAACGGAAGTTCGCGACTCATCGTCTACTCGCTGGCTCCCACAGCGGGCCATGGGTCAAGATGCGCACGCCTTCTACGTCAGATGCGCCGTCACGTCCACGGCGGGTGCTTAATTGAACAAATCGCTCAGCCACTGGCCGGCCTTCGTCAGACCACCGACTACCGCGTTTGGGTCGATGGCGATGTGCGGAGAGATTTTTCCGCCGGGCCCCCAAGCAAGTCCCAGCGTGCCGCCGAGAACAAACTTTCCGTCCTCCATGCCGACGTCGAGGTGTGCTCCTCCACCGACGCCGAACTGTGCTGCGCCGCCCAGACTCAGATCCATAGGTCCAAGGTTGTAGTTGGCTTTGCCTCCGAGCTCTGCTCCGAGAAACCCGTCTGCGCCCAGTGATACCCCGTGATCAGTGATAGTTGCGTCCGCGTTGCCATGCGCGCCGGCCTCGCCGTTTGCAGATGTCGTGAGCGGGTGTCCGAAAATATCCCGCGACCAGTGCGCCTCGCCCTTGGCCCCCCATGCGTCAACGCCGGCTTTGCCCGTGATGCCGTCGGTGTGCTGGCTCCCATAGGCCCCGCCCTGCCTGCCCGGGCCGTGCCATTCCCAACTTCCGTGGTCACCGTCGAAAGTTCCTGTCTTGTGCGGAACGTTGGGCCATGCCTCGTGCGGGTCTGTCGAGTGACCCCATCGCTTTTCGGTGTCGCCGTGCGGCTCTATATGGGTGGTACTGCCCTTGCCAAACGACTTGCTGCCGCCGTGCTTGGAGTTTTCGTCTTCTGACGAATCACGTTTCTTGGTTTTGTTGTCCACCGCGTGGACTGCGCCTTTGTGCCTCGACTTCTCATCGGTGCCCGGCTCGTCGGGCTCGTGCTCGTCGAAAGTGAAGCCAGCAATATTACCGAGGGCGGCGGTGATTTCCGACCCGACCCGCTGATCTAGTCCGACCAATTGCGCCGCGCTCTGGCGGATATTCCCCGCGAACCCCTCGGCCTGCGCCTGCCGGACTGCCTGTTCTTCGACAGTCTTGATGGTCCCCGCGTATTTGACCATGTAGTCGTCGTGGACATTGAACCCCGCGTCCCACGCATCCTCCACCGCAGAACGCAGCTGACTTTGTGCTGCTGATAGGTCGGAAGCTCCGCGGCGGCTGACTTTTGCGGCCTCGCGCAATCGCTCGCCCACGCTGGTCGCTTTTTCCTTGTCGGAAGCAGCCCGGCTTTCAGCTGCGTCAAATGCCAGTCCCTGCCAAGCGCTGCTCCGGATCACGTTGTGCACCTCGGCAAACCCGAATTCCAAGCGGTCGGCGAAGCGCTCCCAGTATTCCGCACCTTCGGTCAAATGCGCTGTGCCCCAAGACATAAGGTTCGACAGCGAAGGAAGTGGACCAGCATCAGCCATCTAGCTACCCGCGCAACTCGCCTAGATCATCCGCCGCTTCGCGCTCGTTTTCTTGATAGTCGCCCCATGCCGCCACAAGCTTGCTGGAGATTGCCTGCATGCGCGCCGCCGATGCCGACCCAACCGCCGCCACGCCAGCGTGGCCGGTACTAACCGCCGCCGCGCTGGGCTGCGCCGACGCAGCTACCGCCGGGGCTTCTCCGGCGGTTACCTCATCGACCATCGCCCCGACGCGGCTCGCCACACTGTGCAATGCGTCCGGTACCTGCAGCGGCTTCACGACGCGAAGTTTAACCGAGCAGCGCCGCGATTACCCTTCACCCGCAGTTGCTTGACCCGCGCATCTAGCAGCGCTCGCGGACCGGGACGGTCGCGACCAACCGATCACTTAACGCTTTTGCAGTGCGTCTTTGTAACGGTGCGCGAGCCTGCTACTGCCGTCGCCCTCGATACTGTGTGATGGCTGAAATCCTGATGATCTGCTGGCAGCGACGGAGGTGATGACGGTGCCCACAGCGCTGCGGCCCCGCGTCGGCTCCGGCGTGCCGCTGCCGGCGCTGGCCGCGCAGGTCGGAGCGGTGCCGGCCGAGGACAGGGTCGTCCCCGAGTTGCGGATCACCGGCGTCACGCTGCGGGCCCAAGACGCCCAGCCGGGCGACTTGTTCGCCGCACTGCCCGGCGCGACCACACATGGTGCCCGATATATTCGCGACGCCACTGAACGCGGCGCCATCGCGGTGCTCACCGACGCCGCGGGAGTCGCCGAAATGGCCGACCAGCCGCATCTACCGGTGCTGATTCACCCGTCGCCGCGCGACGTCCTCGGTGAATTGGCCGCCACCGTCTACGGGCATCCCTCCCAGCGGGTGACCGTCATCGGGGTCACCGGAACATCCGGTAAGACGACCACGACCTATCTGGTGGAAGCCGGTCTACGCGCCGGCAACCGGATGACGGGACTGGTCGGCACCATCGGCATCCGCATCGACGGCGACGACATTCCCGGCGGATTGACCACCCCCGAGGCGCCCGACCTGCAAGCCCAGCTCGCGGCGATGGCCGAACGCGGCGTGGACACCGTCGTCATGGAGGTGTCCAGTCACGCGCTGGCACTGGGCCGTGTCGACGGCATCCGGTTCGCGGTCGCCGGCTTCACCAACTTGTCTCGCGACCACCTGGACTTTCACCCCAGCATGGCCGACTACTTCGAGGCCAAGGCCCGGCTGTTCGACCCCAGCGACAAGCTGCGCGCCGACACCGCCGTGGTCTGCGTCGACGACGACGCCGGCCGGGCGATGGCGGCCCGGGCCGCTGACGCGATCACCGTCAGCACGACAAATCAGGCCGCGGACTGGCGCGCCGAGGACATCGCGCCAATGGGCGCCGCCGGCCAGGAATTCACCGCGGTCGACCCGGCAGGCGTGCACCACCGGCTCGGCATCCCACTGCCGGGCAGCTATAACATCGCGAATTGCCTTCTGGCAGTTGCTATTTTGGATAGGGTCGGCGTCTCGCCCGAGCAGGCAGCCACTGGCCTGCGGGATGTTCGAGTCCCAGGCCGCCTCGAGCAGATCGACCGCGGTCAGGACTTCCTGGCGCTGGTCGACTATGCGCACAAGCCGGGCGCCCTCGAAGCGGTGTTGACCACGTTGCGCCGCACAGATCGCCGACTGGCGGTGGTGTTCGGAGCGGGAGGCGATCGCGACGCCGGCAAGCGGGCGCCGATGGGCAAAATCGCCGCCGAGCTGGCCGATCTGGTCGTGGTCACCGACGACAACCCGCGCAGCGAGGACCCCGCGTTGATCCGGCGCGAAATCCTCGCTGGCACAAAGGAAGCCCGCACTGCCGCTGAAGTTGTCGAAATCGGCGATCGGCGCGAGGCCATCAGGCACGCCGTGGCGTGGGCCCGCCCAGGTGACGTCGTGCTGGTCACCGGAAAAGGACATGAGACCGGGCAGAACACCGGCGGCCAAATCCGCCCGTTCGACGACCGGATCGAGCTCGCCGCCGCCCTGGAGGCACTGCGGTGATAGACCTGACCGTCGCGCAGATCGCCGACATCGTCGGCGGCGAACTCGCCGACATCTCACCGCAGGCCGCCGCGCAGCTGCATATCACCGGAACCGTCGAATTCGACTCGCGCAAAGTCACTGCAGGCGGGCTGTTTCTGGCGCTGCCCGGGGCGCGCACCGACGGCCACGACCACGCAGCCGCGGCGGTGGCCGTGGGCGCGGTCGCGGTGCTGGCCGCCCGGCCGGTCGGCGTGCCAGCCATCGTGGTCCGTCCTCAGCCCGGCCAAACCCATGACGCGCTGGCCGGGCTGCTTGAGCACGACCACGACGGCTCCGCGGCGGCGGTGCTGGCCGCGCTGGCCAAATTGGCCGCTGCCGTCGCCGCAGAGCTAATCAGCAAGGGGCTGATCGTCATTGGGGTCACCGGTTCGTCGGGCAAGACCTCGACCAAGGACCTGCTGGCCGCCGTGCTCGCCCCGCTGGGCGAAGTAGTGGCACCGCCCGGGTCGTTCAACAACGAACTGGGTCACCCCTGGACTGTCCTGCGCGCCACGCCCAGCACCGACTACCTCGTTCTGGAATTGTCAGCCCGCCATCCCGGCAACATCGCCGCGCTGGCGGCGATCGCACCACCCAAGATCGGCGTGGTGCTCAACGTCGGCACGGCGCACTTGGGCGAATTCGGGTCCAGGGAAGCGATCGCGGCAACGAAATCCGAACTGCCGCAAGCAGTTCCGGCTTCAGGTGTGGTGATACTCAACGCCGACGACCCGGCGGTGGCGGCGATGGCCAACAAAACCGCGGCCCGGGTAGTGCGGGTCAGCCGAAACCCACACACCGACGCCGGCCCCAGCGACGTGTGGGCCGGACCGGTCACCCTCGACGAGCTGGCCCGGCCACACTTCACCCTGCACACCGGCGACTCCGCGGTCGACGTCCACCTCGGCGTGCACGGCGAACACCAGGTCAGCAATGCGCTGTGCGCCGCCGCGGTCGCCTTGGAGTGCGGCGCCAGCCTCGAACAAGTCGCGGAAACGCTGGCCAGCGCCGGTCCGGTGTCGCGGCACCGCATGCACGTGACCACCCGCCCCGACGGGGTGACCGTCATCGACGACGCCTACAACGCCAACCCGGACTCGATGCGCGCAGGCTTGCAGGCCCTGGCCTCGATCGCCCATCAGACACCACAGCCGCGACGCAGCTGGGCCGTGCTGGGCGAGATGGCCGAACTCGGGGACGACGCGATAACCGAGCATGACCGCATCGGCCGGCTGGCGGTGCGCTTAGATGTGTCTCGTCTCGTTGTCGTCGGAACGGGGAGGTCGATGAGCGCCATGCACCAGGGCGCGGTGATGGAGGGCTCGTGGGGAGCCGAGGCCACCCCCGTCGCCGACCCGGACGCCGCCCTGGCATTGCTGCGCGCCGAGCTGCAGCCGGGCGATGTGGTGCTGGTGAAGGCGTCCAACGCCGCCGGGCTCGGCGCGCTGGCGGATGCGCTGGTCGCCGATGCTGCCGGCGGTGATGGCCGGGGCGTTCGCTCATGATCGAGATTCTCATCGCCGTCGGCATCTCGCTGACGGTGTCAATCTTGTTGACGCCAGCGCTGATCCGGTTGTTCAACAGGCAGGGCTTCGGCCACGAGATCCGCGAGGACGGGCCCCCGAGTCATAGGACGAAGCGCGGCACGCCCTCGATGGGCGGAGTGGCGATCCTGGCCGGCATCTGGGCGGGCTACTTGGGCACCCATCTGGCGGGCCTGGCCTTCGACAGCTACGGACCTTCGGCGTCAGGCCTGCTGGTCTTGCTTCTGGCGACCGCGCTCGGTGCTGTCGGGTTCGTCGACGACCTGATCAAGGTCCGGCGGGCCCGCAACCTGGGGTTGAACAAGACCGCCAAGATGGTCGGACAGATCACGGCGGCGGTTTTGTTCGCTGTGCTGGTGCTGCAGTTCCGCAACACCGACGGCTTGACCCCGGCCAGTTCCGACCTGTCCTACGTCCGCGAAATCGCTACTGTCACTTTGGCTCCCGCCTTGTTCGTACTGTTCTGCGTGGTCGTGGTCAGCGCCTGGTCGAACGCGGTCAACTTCACCGACGGCCTCGACGGACTGGCGGGCGGATCCATGGCGATGGTCACCGCGGCCTACGTGCTAATCACGTTCTGGCAGTACCGCAACGCCTGCGCAACCGCGCCGGGGCTGGGCTGCTACAACGTGCGCGATCCGCTGGATCTGGCGCTCGTCGCCGCGGCGACGGCCGGCGCCTGCATCGGCTTTCTGTGGTGGAACGCCGCGCCGGCCAGAATCTTCATGGGCGACACCGGATCGCTGGCGCTGGGTGGCATTCTCGCGGGCATCTCGGTGACCAGCCGCACCGAAGTCCTCGCCGTCGTCCTGGGTTCGTTGTTCGTCGCCGAGATCACCTCCGTGGTGCTGCAAATCCTGGCCTTTCGCACCACCGGTCGGCGGGTGTTCCGAATGGC
This sequence comes from Mycobacterium noviomagense, assembly GCF_010731635.1. Taxonomy (NCBI): domain Bacteria; kingdom Bacillati; phylum Actinomycetota; class Actinomycetes; order Mycobacteriales; family Mycobacteriaceae; genus Mycobacterium; species Mycobacterium noviomagense. The sequence continues at coordinate 4,581,365 of NZ_AP022583.1, read as the reverse complement.
GCCCTTCCACCACCATTTCGAGCTCGCCGGCTGGGCCGAGACCACGGTGATCGTGCGGTTCTGGCTGCTCACCGCGATCAGCTGCGGCCTGGGTGTGGCCCTGTTCTACAGCGAGTGGCTGGCCGCGATCGGCGACTGACATGGGCTACGAGGCCGGGCTGGACCCGCTCGCACCGGACGCGCCCGTGCTGGTGGCCGGCGCCGGTATGACGGGGCGTTCGGTGCTGGCCGCACTGGCGCCGCTGGGTGTCCGCCCGACGCTGTGCGACGACGACCCAGCCGCATTGCAGCACTACGCCGACGGCGGCGTGGCCACGACGCGTCCGTCCGACGCTGCCCAGCACATCGGCGACTACGCGCTGGTGGTCACCAGTCCCGGCTTCAGACCGACGGCCCCGCTGCTGGCCGCAGCCGCCGCGGCCGGCGTGCCGATCTGGGGCGACGTGGAATTGGCCTGGCGGCTCGACTCGTCCGGCCACTACGGACCGCCGCGCCGCTGGCTGGTAGTCACCGGCACCAACGGCAAGACCACCACGACCTCGATGCTGCACGCCATGCTCACCGCCGCCGGCCTCGACGCCCGGCTGTGCGGCAACATCGGCAACCCGCTGCTGGACGCGCTGGCCGAGCCTGCCGATCTGCTGGCGGTGGAACTGTCCAGTTTCCAGCTGCACTGGGCGCCGTCGATGCGGCCCGAGGCCGGCGCGGTACTCAACATCGCCGAAGACCACCTCGACTGGCACGGCAGCATGGCCGCCTACACGGCGGCCAAGGCACGGGTGCTGGGCGGCCGGGTGGCGGTGGTCGGGCTCGACGACGAACGCGCAGCAGCACTGCTGGACACCGCGACCGCGCCAGTGAGGGTCGGCTTTCGGCTCGGCCAACCCGCTGCCGGAGAACTCGGCGTGCGCGACGGGCAGCTGGTCGACCGCGCCTTCGCCGACAACCTCGCCTTGGCTCCGGTCGACTCGATACCGGTACCGGGCCCCGTCGGCGTGCTCGACGCACTCGGCGCCGCAGCGCTGGCCCGCTGCGTCGGGGTGCCCGCCCGCGCGGTGGCCGACGCGCTGGCGTCGTTTCGCGTCGGGCGACACCGAGCCGAGGTCGTCGCCGTCGTCGGCGGCGTCCGCTACGTCGACGACTCCAAGGCCACCAACCCGCACGCCGCCGAGGCGTCGGCGCTGGCCTACCCGCGGGTGGTATGGGTCGCTGGAGGCCTGCTCAAGGGCGCATCGATCGACGCGACCGTCGCCAGAATCGCAAACCGGCTGGTCGGGGCGGTTTTGATCGGCCGCGACCGAACCGCTTTTGCCGACGCGTTATCGCGACACGCGCCCGATGTCCCCGTCGTCCACGTAGTGACAGGCGAGGATGCTGATGTGCATGCGACAAATGAGACATTTGTTACTGCTGTGGCAGAAGATGCCACCGGCCAGAGCCTGGGTAAGCGGGTGATGACCGCCGCCGTGGCCGCAGCCCGTGGCCTCGCCCAACCCGGAGACACCGTGCTACTGGCACCGGCCGGCGCGTCGTTCGACCAGTTCAGCGACTACGCCGACCGCGGCGAGGCGTTCGCCGCCGCCGTGCGCGCCGCTAGCCGGTAGGCGGCGATGAACAGCCCGCTGGCCCGGTGGCGGCACCGGGACAACACGTCGCAGGTCGCGAGCGAACCAGCGCCGGACGAGGCGCCGCCGTCCCCGTCCGCTGATGAGGCCGCGGAACCGACGACCCCGGCCAGCCAGCCGCGAGCTGTCATCGCCCCGCCGACGGGCGGACCACGCACCCGGTTCGGCGCCTGGCTGGGCCGGCCGATGACGTCGTTTCACCTGATCATCGCTGTCGCGGCGCTGCTGACCACCATGGGTTTGATCATGGTGTTGTCGGCGTCCGGAGTGCGGTCCTATGACGACGACGGCTCGGCGTGGGTTATCTTCGGCCGGCAGGTGTTGTGGACCGTCATCGGGCTCGTGGCGTGCTACCTGGCGCTGCGGGTACCGGTGTGGCTGATGCGGCGCATGGCATTTTCCAGCTACGCGCTGACGATCGTGTTGCTGGTATTGGTGCTGGTCCCCGGGATAGGCCACTACGCCAACGGCTGCCGCGGCTGGTTCGTGGTGGCGGGGTTCTCGATGCAGCCCTCGGAGCTGACCAAAATCGCCTTCGCAATCTGGGGAGCCCATCTGTTGGCGGCCCGCCGCATGGAGCGGGCCTCGCTGCGAGAAATGCTGATTCCGCTGGTGCCGGCCGCCGTCATCGCGTTGGCGCTGATCGTGGCCCAGCCCGACCTCGGCCAGACGGTGTCGATGGGCATCATCCTGCTGGCCCTGCTGTGGTATGCCGGCCTGCCGCTGCGGGTGTTTTTGAGTTCGCTGTTCGCGGTCATCGTCTCCGGCGCGATCCTGGCGGTCTCGGAAGGTTACCGCTCCGACCGGGTGCGGTCATGGCTCAATCCCGGGCAGGATCCCCAAGACTCCGGATACCAAGCCCGCCAGGCGAAGTTCGCGCTGGCCAACGGCGGCATCTTCGGCCACGGTCTTGGGCAGGGCACCGCGAAATGGAACTACCTGCCCAACGCCCACAACGACTTCATCTTCGCGATCATCGGCGAGGAACTCGGCTTCGTCGGCGCATTCGGGCTGCTGGCCCTGTTCGGGCTGTTCGCCTATACCGGGATGCGGATCGCCCGCCGATCAGCCGACCCGTTCCTGCGGCTGCTCACCGCCACCACCACGATGTGGGTGATCGGCCAGGTGTTCATCAACGTCGGGTATGTGATCGGGCTGCTCCCCGTCACCGGCATTCAGTTGCCGCTCATCTCTGCGGGTGGAACATCAACGGCCACAACACTTCTCATGATCGGCGTGATGGCGAACGCGGCGCGTCACGAACCGGAGGCGGTGGCCGCGCTGCGGGCCGGCCGCGACGACCGGATGAACCGGCTGCTGCGGCTACCGCTGCCCCAGCCCTACTCGCCGACCCGGGCCGAGGCTCTGCGTGATCGGCTGCGTGCGCGTCCGCAACCATCTAAGAAGCAGCGCAAGCCCGATCGCACGGCGTCGGCGTCTCGGGCGGCGCGATCAGCCAAAGGCCGTGCGGCCGATCGGCCGGCGCGCCGATCGGGGCATCATGGAGAGCGTCAACGCCACGCCGGCCAGCGTCAGCCACGCAGCGGGCGTGCTCGCGCACTGGAAGGTCAGCGTTATTGAACGACTCGGTCACACAGCCAGCCGCAGACGCCGCGTTGTCGGTCGTCCTCGCCGGCGGTGGCACGGCCGGTCATGTCGAACCCGCCATGGCCGTCGCCGACGCCTTGACCGCATTGGATCCGCAGGTACGCATCACCGCTCTGGGCACCGCCCGCGGGTTGGAGACCAGGCTGGTGCCCGAGCGGGGCTACCCACTCGAGCTGATCACCCCGGTACCGCTGCCGCGTAAGCTCAGCGCCGATTTGGCCCGGCTGCCGCCGCGGGTAATGCGAGCGGTCCGGCAGACCCGCGCGGTGCTCGACGAGGTCGACGCCGACGTCGTGATCGGGTTCGGTGGCTACGTCGCGCTACCGGCGTATTTGGCCGCCCGCGGCATACCCGGCCGTCGGCGCCGCATACCGGTGGTGATCCATGAAGCCAACGCCAGCGCCGGGCTAGCCAACCGGGTCGGCGCTCCGATCGCGGTCCGGGTGCTGTCCGCCGTGCCCGATTGCGGGCTGCGGCGCACCGAGGTGGTCGGTGTGCCGGTGCGCTCGGCGATCACCGGGCTGGACCGCGCGGCTTTGCGGTCGTCCGCGCGTGCCCACTTCGGCTTCAGCGAGGACGACCGCGTGCTGCTGGTGTTCGGCGGCTCGCAGGGCGCGGCGTCGATCAACCGCGCTGTCTCCGCGGCGGCCAGTGACTTGGCGGCCGCCGGCGTTGCCGTTTTGCATGCCTACGGGCCCAAGAACGCTCTGGACCTGCGGGCACCAGCGCCCGGCGACCCGCCGTATGTGGCGGTGCCCTACCTGGACCGGATGGACTTGGCTTATGCCGCAGCCGATTTGGCGATCTGTCGGTCCGGGGCGATGACTGTCGCCGAGGTCTCCGCCGTCGGGCTGCCCGCGGTCTACGTCCCGCTGCCCATCGGCAACGGCGAACAGCGGCTCAACGCGGTGCCGGTGGTCAACGCCGGCGGCGGGCTGCTGGTCGCCGACGCGGACTTGACACCGCGCTTCGTGGCCGAACAGGTGGCCGGGCTGCTGAACGACCCGCCGCGGCTGGCGGCGATGACGGCGGCTGCTGCCCGGGCCGCGCATCCGGATGCGGCGCAGCGGGTGGCTCAGGCTGGCCTGGACGTGGCACGTCAAGCGCGGGGGGCGCGTGAGCGGCGGCCGACGGGAACGGGGTGACGGTGAGCGATACGTCGCTGCCGCCGGAGTTGGAGCGGGTGCACATGGTCGGCATTGGGGGAGCGGGCATGTCGGGCATCGCCCGCATCCTGCTGGACCGCGGGGGGATGGTCTCGGGGTCGGACGCCAAGGAGTCGCGAGGTGTGCGTGCGTTGCGCGCCCGCGGTGCGCTGATCCGCATCGGCCACGACACCTCGTCGCTGGATCTGCTGCCCGGCGGGCCGACTGCGGTCATCACCACCCATGCCGCGATCCCCAAGACCAACCCCGAGCTGGTCGAAGCCCGCCGCCGCGGCATCCCGGTGGTGCTGAGGCCCGCCGTGCTGGCCAAGCTGATGGCCGGGCGCACCACGTTGATGGTCACCGGAACGCACGGTAAGACGACCACGACGTCGATGCTGATCGTTGCGCTGCAGCACTGCGGGCTCGATCCGTCGTTCGCGGTCGGAGGCGAGCTGGGCGAGGCCGGAACCAACGCCCACCACGGCAGCGGCGACTACTTCGTCGCCGAGGCTGACGAAAGTGACGGCTCGCTGCTCGAGTACACGCCCCACGTCGCGGTCGTCACCAACATCGAGTCCGATCATCTGGACTTCTTTGGCAGCGTCGACGCGTATACGGCAGTGTTCGACTCCTTCGTCGAACGCCTTGCCCCCGGTGGGGCCCTCGTGGTCTGCACCGACGATCCGGGAGCGGCCGCGTTGGCGGAACGCACTGCGGCGCTGGGCATTCGGGTGCTGCGCTATGGCAGCCAGCCAGCCGATCACGGTCCCGCAAGCCGGAAATATCCACTAACCGCCACGCTGCTGTCGTGGGAGCAGCAAGGCACAGGCGCGGTGGCGCACATCCAGCTAGTCGGCGATCCCAACCCCTGGGCGATGCGGCTATCGGTGCCGGGCCGGCACATGGCGCTCAACGCGTTGGGCGCATTCCTTGCCGCTATTGAAATCGGCGCTCCGCCAGAGTCGGTGCTCGACGGCCTGGCCGGTTTTGAAGGGGTGCGCCGGCGATTCGAGCTGATCGGCACTGCGGCGTCGGTGCGGGTATTCGACGACTACGCCCACCACCCGACGGAAATCAGCGCGACGCTGGCTGCTGTCCGCACACTGCTGGACCAAAGCGGCAACGGTCGGGCCGTGGTCGTGTTCCAGCCCCACTTATATTCGCGGACAAAAACTTTCGCAGCCGAGTTCGGCCACGCCCTCGATGCCGCCGACGAGGTCTTCGTGCTCGATGTCTACGGCGCACGCGAACAACCGCTGCCCGGTGTGAGCGGAGCCAGTGTGGCCGAGCACGTCAGCGTGCCGGTGCACTATGTTCCGGATTTCTCCGCCGTCGCCGAGACGGTGGCCGCGGCGGTTCGGCCCGGCGACGTCGTCGTCACCATGGGCGCCGGCGACGTGACCATGCTGGCGCCCGAGATCGTGACCGCGTTGCGGGTGCGGGCGAACCGCACGTTGCCGGGCCGTCCCGGGGGGCAGTGGTGAGCGAACCGACGTCCGGGCCGGCGACCGACGCGGCGACCGAGCCGATCGCCACCCCGGAGGGCGAAAATCCCGACTCGGGGGCGATCCGTTTCGAAGGCCCGCGTCGTCGGGCCCGCCAGGAGCGCGCCGAGCGGCGCGCCGCGGAAGCCCGGGCCAGGGCGATCGAAGAGGCCCGCCGGGAGGCCAAACGAAAAGCCCGCGGCGGCGTACTCGGCGAGGGCAAACCCGTTCCGCGGGGCGCCGTTCGCGGATTGAAGATGATGCTCGCGACGGTCCTGTTGGCGGTGGTCACCGTCGGGCTCGGGCTCATCCTGTACTTCACGCCGGTGATGTCGGCGCGCAGCATCGTCGTCGCCGGAACCGGCGCGGTGACTCGCGAGGAGGTACTCGACACGGCAAAGGTGCGGCCCGGGACACCGCTGCTGCAGATCGACACCGACGCAGTCGCCGACCGGGTGGCAGCCATCCGACGGGTGGCCAGCGCGCGGGTGCAGCGCCAGTATCCGTCGACGCTGCGCATCACGATCGTCGAGCGGGTTCCCGTGGTGGTCAAGGACTTTCCCGATGGCCCGCACCTCTACGACCGCGACGGTGTCGACTTCGCCATCGCCCCGCCGCCACCGGCGCTGCCCTATATCGACGTCGACAATCCCGGTCCGACGGATCCGGCAACCAAGGCTGTGCTGGCGGTGCTCACCGCGCTGCGCCCGGAGGTGGCGGGCCAGGTCGGGCGGGTGGCGGCTCCGTCGGTTGCCTCCATCACGTTGACGCTGGCGGACGGGCGAACCGTGATCTGGGGGACCACCGACCGCACCGAGGAGAAGGCCGAGAAACTGGCCGCGCTGCTGACGCAGCCCGGAAAGACTTATGACCTGTCCAGCCCGGACTTGCCGACGGTCAAGTAGGGCGGCTGCTTCGTCGAAATTGCATCCAGGGTCGCGAATTCTGACCAATCGCAGCCCTCAGCGCAATCTCACTTGCCCAGGGCCGAACAACGCCCGGGCCGAAAAATGGCCGAAATTCACGGCGACGCGTCGGCGCGCCTGCATCACCAGCACGCGCCGCGGCCATACCGTTCTGGTTGCGCGGAACTACTTGACATAACTCTAAGCCTAAGGTTGAGGTTGAGGGTTTACGGCTCGCCGAGAGTCACCAAGGAGCTTCGCCACCAGGCCAAGCCCACCAGGGAGGAAGACGCAATGATGACCCCCCCGCATAACTACCTGGCCGTCATCAAAGTCGTGGGTATCGGCGGCGGTGGTGTCAACGCCGTCAACCGGATGATCGAGCAGGGCCTCAAAGGCGTGGAGTTCATCGCCATCAACACCGACGCCCAAGCGCTGTTGATGAGCGATGCCGACGTCAAACTCGACGTCGGCCGTGACTCCACCCGCGGCCTCGGCGCCGGCGCCGACCCCGAGGTAGGGCGCAAGGCCGCCGAAGACGCCAAGGACGAGATCGAAGAACTGCTGCGCGGGGCCGACATGGTGTTCGTCACCGCCGGTGAAGGCGGCGGTACCGGCACCGGCGGGGCCCCCGTCGTGGCCAGCATCGCCCGCAAGCTCGGCGCGTTGACGGTCGGCGTGGTCACCCGGCCGTTCTCGTTCGAGGGCAAGCGGCGCAGCCAGCAAGCCGAAACCGGCATCGCCACGCTGCGCGAAAGCTGTGACACGCTGATCGTGATCCCCAATGACCGGTTGCTGCAGATGGGCGACGCGCAGGTGTCGCTGATGGACGCGTTTCGCAGCGCCGACGAGGTGCTGCTCAACGGTGTGCAGGGCATCACCGACCTGATCACCACGCCGGGGCTGATCAACGTCGACTTCGCCGACGTCAAGGGCATCATGTCCGGGGCCGGAACCGCGCTGATGGGCATTGGCTCCGCCCGCGGCGAGGGCCGAGCACTCAAAGCGGCCGAGATCGCGATTAACTCACCGCTGCTGGAGCAGTCCATGGAGGGCGCGCAGGGCGTGCTGATGTCGATCGCCGGCGGCAGCGACCTGGGCCTGTTCGAGATCAACGAGGCGGCGTCGCTCGTGCAAGACGCCGCTCATCAAGACGCCAACATCATTTTCGGCACGGTCATCGACGATTCCCTCGGCGACGAGGTGCGTGTCACGGTGATCGCGGCAGGCTTCGCGTCGACCGGACCCACTCGCAGGCCATTAGCGGGCGGCGCGGAAACTCCGACGATCGCCCCCGGAAAGCACGGGAAGGTCTCCTCGACGCTCTTCGAGCCGGCCGACGCCGTCAGCGTCCCGGTGCCCACCAACGGCACGACGTTCAATATCGGCGGCGATGAAGACGACGAGGACGTCGACGTGCCGCCGTTCATGCGGCGCTAATACTGGGCAGGTGAGCTATCGCATCCGGCGGGTGACCACCACCCGGGCGGGCGGTGTCTCGGCGCCGCCGTTCGACACGTTCAATCTCGGCGACCATGTCGGCGACGATCCCGCGGCGGTGGCGGCCAACCGGGCGCGGTTGGCTGCGGCGATCGGGCTTGAAGTCAACCGGGTGGTGTGGATGAATCAGGTCCACGGTGATCACGTCGAGGTGGTCGGGGAGCCGCGGGAGACCGCGGTCGACGAGACCGACGCATTGGTGACCGCGACGCCGCGACTGGCGCTGGCCGTGGTGAGCGCCGACTGCGTGCCGGTGTTGATGGCCGATGCCCGCGCCGGCGTGGTCGCGGCGGTGCACGCCGGTCGCGTCGGCGCGCAGCGCGGCGTGGTGGCGCGGGCGCTGGAGACGATGTTGTCTCTCGGTGCGCACACCGACGACATCTCCGCTCTGCTCGGCCCCGCGGTCAGCGGGCACAACTACGAAGTGCCCGCAGCGATGGCCGACGAGGTCGCCACGGCACTGCCGGGCAGCCGTACCACCACCTCATCCGGCACGCCCGGACTCGACCTGCGAGCCGGGATCGCTTGCCAGTTAAGCGATTTGGGTGTTCAAGCCATCGACATCGACCCGCGCTGCACGGTGGACGACCCGAGCCTGTTCAGCCACCGCCGCGGCGCGCCGACCGGGCGGCTGGCGTCGCTGGTGTGGATGGAATGAACGCGGTGGCCGACGTCGGGCCGAACCCGGAAGTCCGCGAAGAGCGCGAATCGGAATTGGCCAATGCTTTGGCCGCAGTGCGATCGCGATTGGCGGCAGCCGCCGAGGCGGTGGGCCGAAAACCTGAAGAAATTGAGCTTTTACCGATTACCAAATTCTTTCCAGCAACCGATGTTGTGATTTTGTCGCGACTGGGTTGTGCATCCGTTGGCGAATCCCGTGATCAGGAAGCTTCGGCGAAGGTTGGTGAAGTCGCCCGGTTATTAGGCCCGGGATCACCGCCGGTGCGCTGGCACATGGTCGGCCAGATTCAGCGCAACAAAGCCCGTTCCTTGGCCCGTTGGGCGCACACCGTGCACTCGGTCAGCAGCGTGCGCATAGCGGCCGCGCTCGACCGGGCGGTGGGTACGGCCCGCGCTGACGGTCATCGTCAAGGTCCGCTGTGGGTCTACGTGCAGGTCAGTCTCGACGGCGATGTGTCGCGTGGCGGCGTCGACGTCTCGGCGCCCAGCGCCGTCGACGAGCTCTGCGCGCAGATCGCAGCCGCCGACAACCTCGAGCTGGTCGGATTGATGGGAATTCCGCCACTGGACTGGGATCCCGACGCGGCCTTCGAACGCCTGCAAGCCGAGCATCGCCGCGTCCGCCGGTCGCATCCAGAGGCGGCCGGCCTGTCCGCAGGAATGTCGAACGACCTGGAACTGGCGATAAAACATGGTTCGACCTGTGTGCGTGTCGGTACCGCGCTATTGGGTCCTCGACCGTTACGGTCACCGTGATAAGTCACTGTAGTCACACCTTCATCAAAGGCACCGCATCCAGAAGGGGTCACGCGATGAGCACACTGCACAAGGTCAAGGCCTACTTCGGTATGGCTCCGATGGAGGACTACGACGACGAGTACTACGACGACGACCGCGCTCCGTCCCGCAGCGGTTACTCCCGGCACCGGTTCGAGGACGGCTACAGCCGCTACGAAGGGCGGGACTACGACGATCCGCGCGGCGAGCCGGACGACTACCCGCCCGGCAGCTACCGCGGCGGCTACGCCGACGAGCCCCGGTTCCGGCCCCGCGACTACGACCGCAGCGAACTGGGCCGGCCTCGATTCGGGCTATTGCGGGGCTCGACCCGCGGCGCGCTGGCGATGGATCCGCGCCGGATGGCGATGCTGTTCGACGAGGGCAGCCCGCTGTCGAAGATCACCACGCTGCGGCCTAAGGACTACACCGAGGCCCGCACCATCGGCGAGCGGTTCCGCGACGGCACCCCGGTGATCATCGACTTGGTGTCGCTGGACAACGCCGAAGCCAAACGGCTGGTGGACTTCGCCGCCGGATTGGCGTTCGGTCTGCGGGGTTCGTTCGACAAGGTCGCCACCAAGGTGTTCCTGCTGTCGCCTGCCGACGTCGAGGTGTCGCCGGAGGAGCGGCGCCGCATCGCCGAGACCGGCTTCTACGCCTACCAGTAACGGGCGACAGCCCGGCTGGCTCCGAGGGCCGGGCACGGCTGTGTGGGTCGGCAGCGGCAATCGGTAGGCTGTCGGTTATCGCACTGGTCGCTGGTGACCGTGTCGTCGATGTCGCATTCTCAGTAGTAAGGTCGGGCTCTCATTGGCGCTGTTCTTCGAAATCCTCGGTTTCGCGCTGTTCGTCTTCTGGCTGCTGCTGATCGCCCGGGTCGTTGTCGAGTTCGTTCGCTCGTTCAGCCGTGACTGGCATCCGCGCGGCGCCACGGTGGTGATCCTGGAGATCATCATGTCGCTCACCGATCCGCCGGTGAAACTTTTACGCCGGTTGATACCGCAGCTAACGATCGGCGCGGTTCGCTTCGATTTGTCCATCATGGTGTTGCTGCTAGTCGCGTTCATTGGCATGCAGCTGGCATTCAGCGCCGCCGCCTGAACCGCCCAAAAGTGTTCGCAGCGCGCATTTCTCGTGCCTTTAAGGCGGCATTCGGCAAATCTTAGTTTTTGAAATTCGTTCTTAATTATCGGTCTCGTCTGCAACCGCCGGGTCTGGTGTGACAGGATGGGCGACAGTTGCAGTGCGGCTAGCAGGCCGTTCTACACTTTCCAGATCGTTTGACCGTCCAGAGTCGAGGGGGCAAAGAATGCCGCTCACACCAGCCGACGTCCACAATGTGGCGTTCAGTAAGCCGCCGATCGGCAAGCGCGGCTACAACGAAGACGAGGTCGACGCCTTCCTCGACCTAGTGGAAACCGAGCTCACCCGGCTCATCGAGGAGAATTCCGATCTCCGCCAACGGGTCAACGAATTGGAACAAGAGCTGGCCAGCGCCCGCTCCGGTGGCGGCGCTCAACCAACGGAAGCCATTCCGCTGTACCGGCCCGAGCCCGAACCGGAGCGCGCACCCGCGCCGGCCGCTGCTGCTGCTCCCGCCGAGTCCGGCGAGGAGCAGGCCATGAGGGCCGCCAAGGTGTTGAGCTTGGCGCAGGACACCGCCGACCGGCTGACCAGCACCGCCAAGGCCGAGGCGGACAAGCTGCTGGCCGATGCACGCGCCAATGCCGACCAGATTCTCGCCGACGCCCGGCGTGAAGCCGACTCCACCATCGCCGAGGCCCGCCAGCGCGCCGACGCGATGCTGGCCGATGCCCAGACCCGCTCGGAGGCTCAGCTGCGGCAGGCGCAGGAGAAGGCCGACGCGTTGCAGGCCGACGCCGAACGCAAGCACTCCGAGATCATGGGCACCATCAACCAGCAGCGCACCGTGCTGGAAGGTCGGCTGGAGCAACTTCGGACGTTTGAACGCGAATACCGCACCCGGCTGAAGACCTACCTGGAATCTCAGCTCGAAGAGCTCGGCCAGCGCGGCTCGGCAGCACCGGTCGATTCCAGCGCTACCAACGAGGCCGGCGGGTTCAACCAGTTCAATCGGGGTACTAACTAGTCGAACGGGCCTGGCCTGCGTGGCTTGCGCTCACCCCTGGCAGGCTTCGTAGTAGCTGCCCCGTCGGCTGGAGGGTTGACCGATGCTGATTATTGCGCTGGTGCTCGCGGTGATAGGCCTTGCCGCGTTGGTTTTCGCGGTCGTCACCAGCAACGAGTTGGTGGCTTGGGTATGCATCGGCGCAAGTGTGGTGGGCGTGGTGCTGCTGATCATCGACGCGCTGCAGGAACGCCAGCGGCGCCAGGCCGGTGGTGGTGAACCGGTGCCGGCGGGTGCCGAGGTGCGGCCAGGCGCCGGCCAGACCGGATATGGCGTGTCCGGCGGCCCCGATAGCGCCACCCAGGAAAGCGATTACGCCGACTACCCAGAAGACCTCCCGGAGGAGCACGAGGAGCATCCGGCCGCCGAATCCGGCACCGCCACCGGCGAGAAGCCGGCTCCCGACGCTGACCACGGCGATGCCATCAAGGACGACAACACTCGCTAGGCACGTGCTGGATGCCTGGTGAGGGCCGCTAAAGCTTAGTTCTGGCTGGCACCTGCCCACGGCGGGGTGGCCAGCAGCTCACGGACCTCGTCGTCGCTGACCTGGTGAAAGTCGTCGTAGACCTGACCCACGGCCTCGAATGCGGGCGGCATGGTCGCGCACACCACGTCGTCAGCCTCCTGTGCCAGTTGCTGGCACGCTGACGGCGGGCCCACCGGGACGGCGACAACGACCGATTCTGGACCGGCGGCCCGGACAGCCCGCACCGCCGCGAGCATGCTGGCGCCGGTGGCGATGCCGTCGTCGACCAGAATCACGGTTTTGCCCCGCGGGTCAGCGACCGGGCGATCGCCGCGATACGCCTGCTCCCGCCGCTTCAGCTCAGCGGTTTCGCGTTCGATGACCGCACGCACCTGCTCATCGCTGATGCGCAGGCTGGATACGACGTTGTCGTTCATCACCACGCCGCCGCCGCTGGCCAATGCGCCCATGGCGAGTTCGCTCCACTGCGGCACCCCCAGCTTGCGGACCAAAAACACGTCGAGGTCGGCGTGCAGCGCCGAGGCAACTTCCCAGCCGACAGGAAGGCCGCCGCGGGCCAGCCCGTAAACGAGCAGTCCGTCCCGGCCGCGGTAGGACGATAGCTCCTCGGCCAGCACGCGCCCCGCTTCACGACGGTCGCGGAAGGTGCGTCGCGACGTCCGCCGAAGAAAGCCACTCGATCGGTTCATTCGCCGTACTCGCCGTACTTTCGATTGCTGGCGCTACCCAGCCTACGACCGCGCTGACCGCTGGACACCGTTGGCCGGGTTCATTTACTTCAGGATTGCGGCTTCCCCAAGCGCGGGGACACCAAACCGCGAGCGGTGCTTCGGTGTGGCGCAGCCTATCTCCGTCTGCTGATAGCCAGAGCAATCAGAACGTCCAGCACCGGATCCGGCGTGACACGGTGCGTCACCGCACTGAGCCATGAATCCCTGCCCACCCGGTAGCGGGTCTTCGGCCGTTTGGCGACCAAGGCGGCAGCAACCGCGTTCGCGTACTGCAGCGGTGTCGTCTTGCTCGCATACACGTGCTTTTCATGGGCGTCCAGAAAAGCGGTGAATCGGCTGCGGTAAGTGGCGGCGATGTCGGCGGGGGCGGTGGCGATGATCTGCTCGGCAGAGGCGCGCAGCTTGCGCCAGATCGGCGTCTCTACCACGCCGGGTTCGATCACCGACACACGCACACCCAGTGGCCCCAATTCGCGACGCAATGCGTCGCTCAACCCTTCTTTGCCGAACTCAGACGCCGCGTACGCGCCGAGAAATGGCGGTGCGACGTTACCGATGCTCGAGCTGACGTTGACGATCCGGCCCTTGGAGGCGCGCAGCAACGGCAGAAAACGTTGCGTAACTTGTAGCACCCCAACCAGATTCGTTTCAAGCTGAGTGCGCAGCTCGTCGATCGGGAGGCATTCCAGTGGCGAACCCACGCAAACACCGGCGTTGTTCACCACGGCCCACAATCCGGTGTCGGCACACCGTAATTCCACGTGATCACCGGCCCGCGCGACGGAGGTCGCGTCGGTGACGTCCAGTAGCACCGGGATCAACTCACCTGCCGATGGGGGCAGATTGACCAGGTCTTCGGCGCTCGACTGTGACCGCACACCGGCGAACACCCGGTAGCCGAGATCAGCCAGGTGCAGGGCGGCCGCCCGGCCGAGTCCGCTTGACGCGCCGGTGATTACCACCGATTTGTGCCGCGGCCGCCACAGCGCCGAGGACGTCATCGCCCGATCGTAGCGGCGCCGCTCGTGCGGCTTACCCGAAAAGCACAAGCAGGACGTTGTCGACCCGCCGGCCGCAACCCGTACCGCTACGTTGCAAACGAGATTCATTGTGCGACAACGTATTCGACACGGCGTTGCGCTTGTGGGCGCGTCAGCGATTGAACGCCGCGATTGACCATCCGATGAGTGTCCGAGGGGGGACTTGAACCCCCACGCCCAGTAATAGGGCACTAGCACCTCAAGCTAGCGCGTCTGCCATTCCGCCACTCGGACCGGAGCAACAATTGTGGCAGCTAAGGCTATCGGATTGGCCTCTACCGACCCAAACTACCGCCATAGAAGACGCGAGCCGCGCACTCGGGTCGAGGCGCCCTGTCCAATGGCCCGTCCAATGGTAGGAAAGGTGACTGTGACGGTTCCAGCCGGATTGCCAGTCGACGACGTGGTGGACGTCGTGGGCACCCTGATCCGGTTCGACACCACCAACACCGGTGACCCGGAGACCACTAAAGGTGAGGCCGAGTGTGCCCGCTGGGTCGCACAGCAGCTGGAAGATGTCGGCTACCAGGCCGAATACGTCGAGTCTGGCGCGCCCGGCCGCGGGAATGTGTTCGCCAGGCTGGCCGGCGCGGACCGTTCGCGGGGCGCTCTGCTGGTCCACGGCCATCTCGACGTGGTGCCGGCCGAGCCGGCCGATTGGAGTGTGCACCCGTTCTCCGGCGCCGTCGAGGACGGCTATGTGTGGGGCCGCGGCGCCGTCGACATGAAAGACATGGTGGGCATGATGATCGTGGTTGCCCGCCACTTCCGGCGGGCCGGCATCGTGCCCCCGCGCGACCTGGTGTTCGCGTTCGTCGCCGACGAGGAGAACGGCGGCACATTCGGGGCCCAATGGCTGGTCGACAACCGCCCCGACCTCTTCGCCGGGGTCAGCGAAGCGATCGGCGAAGTCGGCGGTTTTTCGCTGACAGTGCCACGCCGCGACGGCGGTGAGCGGCGCCTGTACCTGATCGAGACCGCCGAGAAGGGGCTGCAGTGGATGCGGCTGACCGCCCGCGGCAGGGCGGGGCACGGCTCGATGGTGCACGATCACAACGCGGTCACGGTGCTCGCCGAGGCGGTCGCGCGGTTAGGCCGCCACCGGTTCCCGCTGGTGCTCAGCGACACCGTCGTGCAGTTCCTGGCCGCTGTCGGCGAAGAGACCGGGCACACCTTCGACACCGAATCCGCCGATCTGGAGGGCGCGATCGAGAAGCTCGGCCCCATTGCGCGCATCGTGAAGGCCACCCTGCGCGACACGGCCAACCCGACGATGCTCAAGGCCGGTTACAAGGCCAACGTCGTGCCGGCCATGGCGGAAGCCATGGTGGACTGCCGGGTGCTGCCCGGCCGGCAGGCGGCGTTCGAGGCGGAGGTCGACGAGCTGATCGGCCCGGACGTGACCCGCGAATGGATCAGGGATCTGCCGTCGTATGAGACCAGCTTCGACGGCGATCTGGTCGACGCCATGAACGCTGCGCTGCTTGCCGTCGATCCCGAAGCTCGGACCGTGCCCTACATGCTGTCTGGCGGGACAGATGCAAAAGCCTTCGCCCGCTTGGGTATTCGTTGCTTCGGGTTCATCCCGCTGCGGTTGCCGCCGGACCTCGATTTTTCTGCGCTGTTCCATGGCGTCGACGAGCGGGTACCCGTGGACGCGCTGAGGTTCGGCACCCAAGTGCTGGCGAATTTTCTGACACACTGCTGACGAGACGAGAGGACTGACCATGGCCACACTGCCTGACCCCTATGCCCGGCTGCCCAAGTTGCCGTCGTTCACGCTGACGTCGAAGTCGATCACCGACGGCCAGCCGCTGGCGACCGCCCAGATCAGCGGCATCATGGGCGCCGGCGGCGAAGACGCTAGCCCGCAATTGAGCTGGTCAGGGTTTCCCGAGCAGACCCGCAGTTTCGCGGTCACCGTCTATGACCCGGATGCGCCGACCCTGTCGGGGTTCTGGCATTGGGCGGTGGCGAACCTGCCGGCGAACGTCACCGAGCTACCGGAGGGTGTGGGCGACGGACGCGAATTGCCAGGCGGCGCGCTGACATTGGTCAACGACGCCGGCATGCGCCGCTACGTCGGTGCCGCCCCGCCGCCCGGGCACGGCCCGCACCGCTACTACGTCGCGGTGCATGCGGTGGACGTCGAGAAACTCGACCTCACCGAGGACGCCAGCCCGGCGTTTCTCGGATTCAACTTGTTCCAGCACGCCATCGCGCGGGCGGTCATCTACGGCACCTACGAGCAGCGGTAACTGCTCGCCGAGCAGACGCAAAAGCGCCATTTCCCAGTGGAAATCGGGTGCTTTTGCGTCTGCTCAGCCATGAGTCTTCCGCGCTGCCGACCCGACGGCCTCGCTCAGCGACGTGAACCCGCCGTCGCGCAGGCGACGCGCGATCCCGTCGTGGATGTGCTTGGGCCACAAGCCGCCTCCGTAGATGAAGCCGGTGTAACCCTGTAGCAGCGAGGCTCCCGCGGTGATGCGCTCCCAGGCGTCGTCGACGGTCTCGATGCCGCCGACGCTGATCAGCACCAACCGGTCGCCGACGCGCCCATAGAGCCGCCGCAGTATCTCGGTGGCCCGGCGTGCCAGCGGCGGCCCCGAAATGCCGCCGCTGCCCAGCTCGGCCACACCGCTGCTGGTCAGGCCGTCGCGCGCGACGGTGGTGTTGGTCGCCACGATGCCGGCCAAGCCCAGCTCGACGGCAAGGTCTGCGATGTCGTCGATGTCGGCATCGGACAGATCCGGCGCGATCTTCACCAGCACCGGCTTGGACGTCTCAGAGCGGACCGCGGCCAAGATCGGCCGCAGCGACTCCACGGCCTGCAAGTCCCTCAGGCCCGGCGTGTTGGGGGAGCTGACGTTGACCACCAGATACGACGCCAGCGGGCCTACCAGCCGTGCGCTGGTGCGATAGTCCTCGGCGGCACTGGCCGCCGGAATCGCCTTGGTCTTGCCGATATTGACACCGATCGGCACGTCGGGCCGGCGTCGCGCGAGCCGGATCGCCAACTGGCCGGCACCGTCGTTGTTGAACCCCATCCGGTTCAGCAGCGCCCGGTCGGACGGTAACCGCAACAGCCGAGGAGCCGGATTGCCCGGCTGCGGCTCGGCGGTGACGGTGCCGACCTCGGCGTAGCCGAACCCCAGCGCACCCCAAATGCGTAGTCCGGTCCCGTCCTTGTCGAAGCCGGCGGCCAGCCCGAGCGGTCCCGGGAAGCTCACCCCGAACACGGTGCTGGCCAGCACCGGATCCCTCGGCGCCAACAGCCGGTGCAGCAGCCGGCGCAATGGCGGGGCAGCCGTCACACCGCGAAGCGCCGCGAAGACCAGGCGGTGCACCTGTTCTGCCGGAAGCAAAAACAGCAGCGGGCGCACCACGCGGTATAGCCGATGCTCCCTTTTGCGCGCTCGGTTCACAGTTCGGGCTGGTCGGTCTGCCGGTCGAGGGGAGACTTCTTGCGGCGCAACAGCACTCGTCGGCTCCCGTCGGTGTAAAGCCGAACCCGCGTCAGCTCCCAGCCGCGGTACTCCGCCTCGATCGACAGCCGCGTCGATGCGCTGACCCGTGTCACCTCCGGCGGCAGGCGCAACGGCACCCACTCGTATTCGTCGGACATCTCTGTCGTCCACTCAGCGGGTAACCGGCTGCGGCGCGCCGCGCTCAACGCCGACCCGCCGCATGCTCGATGACCTGGACTCCGTCACCTGACCCCGACACCACATACAACGTGCCCGAGGCATCGTCAAAGGCCAGCGAGTTAGGTTGCCGCACGGTTGGGTAACGTACCTTTTCGACGGGTATTCCGGTGGTCAGATCGTAACCAATGACCATATTCGTTGCCGTCTGCGATACCCAAGCGAGTCCGCGCGAGCCCGCCAGGCCGTAGGGCGCCTGTCGAACCGGGTAGGCCTGACGCAAGATCAGCGGGTCAACCCCGAACACCAGCAACTGGCCGCCGCGGGCGTCGGCAACCAGCACCCGGCCCAACGGGTCGGCGGCCAAGGTCGTCGCGCCCCGGCCGGCGCGCAGCGCTTGTTGGGCATTGCCGTCGGCACCGATCGCCGTCACCGAGGTCTGGCCACGGTCCAACACCACCGCTGTATTGCCCTGTGTCACAACCGAATCCACCCGGGCGAAGAGCTTGTTTCGTTTTGCGACGGCGGCCCGGGTGGCTGCCGGCGGCTCAAGCAGATAAACCGCACCGTCTGCGCTGCCCAACATGAGCTTGCCGTCGGCGCGCCGCGCGATCGCGGTGAAGTCGGTGTCGGGTGCGCCGTCGACGTCGACCCGCGTGGCGTGGCCCGCGGACAAGTCCACGGTGAAGTAGCCCCCGCGCCCGGAGAGGTAAGCGGTGCCGCGGCCATCGCCAGTCACCGCGGTCGCCGGGCCCGGCAGCGCGATGCTGCGCGGCGGCTGCGCGGTGCCGACCACGGTGATGCCGGAAGGCGCTGCCGGATCGGGGCCGGGGCTCAGCACCGCCAGTCGCGACGTGGCGGCATCGAACGTCGCCGCCTGCGGGTGACCACCCAGCGGCAGGACCATACCGGCCGGGCTGGCCGTCACCGGAGGTGACTGCGCAGGCTGCGCCGGCGCGATGGTCGGGGGTGCGGTCTCCAGCGCGTTCGACGAGCACGCTGCGGCGAAGGTAACGCAAAACAGCAGGCCGGCGACGCGACGGTGAACTTGCGGTTTACAGATTCGCACCACCGGGTAACTCTTAGACCATGCAACAGAACCTGGGACTGGGGTCCGATTCTAAGGAATATTGTTGGCCGCGTCCCGGGCCCGCCACCCATATCTGGCGGGTGACCGAAGGTAGGGTCGGCTCATGACCCGCGCCGGCGACGATGCAGAGCGCAGCGATGAGGGGGAGCGGCGCCCATGACCGTCGCCGAAGACCGTCAGTTTTCCAGCCTCGAGTTCACCATCGAGGACATGTGGACGGGGATCTTCGCGAGCGGGTACGGGCACGTCGGTGACGGGCGCAGCTTCTCCTTCCACGTCGAACGCCGCTCGCTGGTCGTCGAGGTCTACCGGCCCCGGCTGAGCGGACTCGTACCCCAAGCCGAGGACGTCGTCGCGAGGTCGACTCGCAGTCTGGTCGGGATCGATCTCACCGACGAGCGCAGTCTCGCCGCGGCGGTGCGGGATTCGGTTGCGCTGGCCGAACCTGTTTCCCGCTAGGCCCGCCCGGCACTCCCGGCCGTAGGGCCCCACAGGCACCCGGTACGGTCGTCGTCGTGACTGCGACGCCGACGATGTCTTGGTGGCAGGTCGTCGTTTTGTCGGTGGTGCAGGGGTTGACGGAATTCCTGCCCGTGTCGTCGTCGGGGCATCTGGCGATCGTGTCGCGCATCATGTTCGGGCGCGACGCCGGCGCTTCGTTCACCGCGGTCGCCCAGCTGGGCACCGAGGTCGCCGTGCTGGTCTACTTTGCTCGCGACATCGTGCGCATCGCCACCGCGTGGCTTAAAGGCCTTGTCCGTTCCCGAGCGCCACGGGGCGGCCCCGGCGCTCAGGTGAGCCGCGGCAACACCCTCGAGCACCGGGATATCGACTATTGGATGGGCTGGTACGTGATCGTCGGGACGATCCCGATATGTGTCCTCGGCGTGCTCTTCACCGACCAAATCCGCTCCGGCGTCCGCAATTTGTGGGTGGTGGCGACGGCGCTGGTGCTGTTTTCCGCGGTGATCGCGGCTGCGGAGTACGTGGGGCGGCAGAGCAGGCATGTTGAGCAGCTGACCGTCTGGGACGCCCTCATCGTGGGCTGTGCCCAGACGCTGGCTCTGGTCCCGGGGGTGTCGCGGTCCGGGGCAACGATCAGCGCCGGGCTGTTTCTCGGGCTCGACCGTGAGTTGGCCGCTCGGTTCGCTTTCCTGCTCGCGATTCCGGCGGTGTTCGCCTCGGGACTGTTTTCGCTGCCCGACGCTTTCCACCCGGTGCGCGAGGGGATGAGCGCCAGCGGACCGCAGTTGTTGGTGGCGACGCTGATCGCGTTCGTCGTCGGCTACAGCGCGGTGGCGTGGTTTCTGCGGTTTCTGGTGCGTCACAGCATGTATTGGTTCGTCGGGTATCGGCTGGTCGCGGGGATCAGCGTGTTGGCCTTGCTCGCGGCGGGGACGGTATCCGCGACATGACGGTCATCCTGCTGCGGCACGGCCGATCGACGTCGAACACCGCGCAGGTGCTGGCGGGCCGTTCCGAGGGGGTCGACCTCGACGACAAGGGCCGTGAGCAAGCCGCCGAACTGACCGGCCGTCTCGGCGAGCTGCCGCTCAAGGCGCTGGTGACCTCGCCGCTGCTGCGGTGCCGGCGCACGGTCGAACCGCTCGCCGAGGCGCTGGGCATGCAGCCGGTAGTCGACGAACGACTCTCCGAAGTCGACTACGGCCAGTGGACCGGCCGCAAAATCGCCGAGCTGGCCAAAGAGCCGTTGTGGACGGTGGTTCAGGCCCATCCCAGTGCGGCGGTGTTTCCAGACGGCGAAGGGTTGGCTCAGGTGCAGGCGCGCGCGGTGGCCGCGGTCCGCGACCACGACCGGCGGCTCGCCGACGAGCACGGCGGTGACGCACTGTGGTTGGCCTGCACGCACGGCGACGTCATCAAAGCGGTAGTCGCCGACGCGCTGGGCAACCATTTGGACAGCTTTCAGCGCATCACCGCCGACCCGGCATCGATGAGCGTGATCCGCTACACCCAGCTG
Organism: Mycobacterium noviomagense; assembly: GCF_010731635.1. NCBI lineage: Bacteria > Bacillati > Actinomycetota > Actinomycetes > Mycobacteriales > Mycobacteriaceae > Mycobacterium > Mycobacterium noviomagense. Next base: position 4,560,509 of record NZ_AP022583.1, on the reverse strand, counting down.
CGCCCATTCGTGTTGCACGTCAACCACACCGGCGCGCGACTCACCGCTGCTTTGACCGCGGCGCCTTCTTCGGATGCGGCGTCGGATAAAGAGCCGGATAAAGAGATGCCGCCCGGCGACGCGGTGGTCGGCGGGTCCACCGACTAACTGTTAAGGGCCGCGCGTCATTGCAAATGCGTATGCGGCGCAATTGCCGGGCATTACATCAGAACGACGATTGCCGGTATTTTGGAGATGCCATGGCCCGAGCAATTCATGTCTTTCGCACACCCGACCGCTTCGTCGCCGGGACCGTCGGCCAGCCCGGAAACCGCACCTTCTACCTGCAAGCCGTCCATGACAACCGGGTGGTGTCGGTGGTACTGGAGAAACAGCAGGTCGCGGTGCTCGCCGACCGCATCGGCGCGTTGCTGTATGAGGTGCATCGCAGGTTCGGCACACCGGTTCCTCCGGAGACCACCGAGGTGGACGACCTCAGCCCGCTGATCACGCCGATCGACGCCGAGTTTCGGGTCGGCACGATGGGACTGGGGTGGGATTCCGAGGCGCAGACCGTGGTGGTCGAGTTGCTGGCTGTCACCGACACCGAGTTCGACGCGTCGGTGGTGCTTGACGACACCGAGGAAGGCCCCGACGCGGTGCGGGTGTTTTTGACGCCGGAGTCGGCCCGGCAGTTCGCAACCCGGTCGCATCGCGTCATCTCGGCGGGACGTCCTCCGTGTCCGCTGTGCGACGAACCGCTGGACCCGGAGGGACACATCTGCGCGCGCACCAACGGCTACCGGCGCAGCGCGCTGCTCGGGTCTGACGATGACGCCGAGGCCTGATGATCGAGAGGTGTTGCGGCGCGGCGGGCTGACGGTCTTAGGACGCATTCGCTCGGCGAGTAACGCCACCTTTTTGTGCGAGTCGACGCTGGGTGAGCGCAGCGTGCACTGCGTCTACAAACCGATTGCCGGTGAGCAGCCGCTGTGGGATTTCCCCGACGGAACGCTGGCCGGTCGGGAACTCGGCGCGTATCTGGTGTCGACCCAGCTGGGCTGGAACATCGTGCCCTACACGATCATTCGCGACGGGCCGGCTGGCCGCGGCATGCTGCAGTTGTGGATTCACCAACCCGGCGACGCGCCGGACTCCGATCCCGATACCGGACCCGACCTGGTCGACCTATTTCCCGCCGGCAAACCGCCTGCGGGTTATCTGCCGGTGCTGCGCGCCTACGACTATGCCGGCGACGAAGTCATCCTGATGCACGCCGACGACATCCGGTTGCGGCGGATGTCGGTGTTCGACGTGCTGGTCAACAACGCCGACCGCAAGGGCGGCCACATTTTGCGCGGCGTCGACGGGCGGGTCTACGGAGTCGACCACGGTGTCTGCCTGCACACCCAGGACAAGTTGCGCACGGTGTTGTGGGGCTGGGCGGGCAAGCCCATCGACGACGAAACTCTGGACGCGGTCGCCGGACTGGCCGAAGCGCTGCGCGGCCCGCTCGCCGACACGCTGGCCGGGCACATCACTGCCCGTGAAATCTCGGCGTTACGCCGGCGGGCGCGCGCGTTGCTGGACAATCCGGTGATGCCCACTCCGGACCGGCATCGTCCCATTCCGTGGCCGGCGTTCTGACGCGACGATCAAAACCGATACGCTCGCTTTCTATGCCGCGTTCGTTCGCCTACTCGATTGAGTCTCCGGTTGGCGTCGACCAAATCCTTTCGGCGTTCGGCGACAACGACTACTGGCAGGCGAGGCTGGTTGCCGCAGGGAACGACACCGCGACAGTGGACTCCTTGGCCGTCGACCCGCACGGTGCGGTGACCGTGGTCGTCAGGTCCAGCATTCTGCGCACCCAGCTGCCGAAAATGGTGGCAAAGTTGGTCCGCGGTGATCTGGAGCAGATCCAAAGCGAGAATTGGACCCCGATCGACGGCGGCCGGGTGCGCGGCGAGGTCACCGTGTCGATGCGCGGGGCACCGTTTTCCGGGGCTTGTGAGGCGTTGTTGGCGCCGGTCAGCAATGGTTCGCGGTGGGAGGTGAGTGGGACCGTGGCAGTCAAAGTCCCACTGGTCGGAAGCCCCATCGAGAACATGATCGGCACCCAATTCGGCACCGGCATCACTAACCTCCAGCGCTTCACCGCCGAATGGATCGAAGAAAACCGCCGACCATAGGCCGCTAGGGTCGGTCCCGATCGGCCTTCGGCAATACTGGATCGGTGAGCCCAGCCCGCGACCTGACCGACGCTGCGCTGGCCGCTCAATTGGCCGAGGACGCCGGAAAGCTGTTGCTGGCGGTGCGCGACGACGTCGGGTTCGACTATCCGTGGCTGCTGGGCGACGCCGGCGACGCGCAGGCGAACGCACTGCTGCTGCGGCGGCTGCAGGCCGAACGGCCCGGTGACGCGGTGCTCAGCGAAGAAGCCTATGACGACCTCTCCCGTGTGGATGGCGACCGGGTGTGGATCATCGACCCACTGGATGGCACCCGCGAATTCTCTACGCCCGGATGCGACGACTGGGCGGTCCATGTGGCGCTGTGGCAGCGCGACCGCGGGCCGCAGGGGGCCATCACCGACGCGGCGGTCGCGTTGCCCGCGATCGGCGAGCTCTACCGCAGCGACACCGTGACTGCCAGCACCGCGACGCGCTCGGGGCCTATTCGTATCACCGCCAGCGCGAGCCGGCCGCCCGCGGTGCTGTACCGACTGCGGGAACGGCTGGACATCGAAATGGTTCGGATCGGCTCGGCCGGAGCGAAGGCGATGTCGGTGGTGCGCGGCGATGCCGACGCCTACATTCACGCCGGCGGCCAATGGGAGTGGGACTCGGCCGCCCCCGCGGGCGTCGTGTTGGCAGCGGGCCTGCATGCGTCCCGGCTGGACGGCTCCGAGCTGGTCTACAACCGGCCCGACCCGTATCTGCCTGATCTGCTGATGTGCCGCCCGGAGCTGGCCGACGTACTCCTGGAGGCGATCGCAAGCGCGGCGTAGCCGGGCGCAGCGGGTCGCCGCCATCCAACCTCGGTGCCATTCGGTTGGCCAGCTGACACCACGCTGGGGCTGAATTGCGCGGCTCCTCCTCGGGCCGTTCCGGCCCGCATCGTCGCCACGCTTAAAGTCGACGGTATGCAATCCTGGCCCTCCCCGCCCCGACCGGTGTTGCCGGGACGCGGGCCGGAGCTTCGGCTGTATGACACGGCCGATCGGCAGGTTCGCCCAGTGGCGGCAGGCAAGACGGCAACCATGTATGTCTGCGGTATCACCCCGTATGACGCCACCCATCTGGGCCACGCTGCCACCTATCTGGCCTTCGACCTGGTGCACCGGTTGTGGCTGGATCTGGGGCACGACGTGCAGTACGTGCAGAACGTCACCGACGTCGACGACCCACTGTTCGAGCGGGCCGACCGCGACGGCGTCGACTGGCGCGAGCTCGCCGAGCGCGAGGTCGCCTTGTTCCGCGACGATATGGCGGCGCTACGGGTACTGCCGCCGCAGCAATACGTTTCAGCGACCGAGGCCATCGCGGAAGTCGTCGAGCTCGTCGAGAAGATGCTGGCCTCCGGCGCGGCATACGTGGTCGACGGCGAATACCCCGACGTCTACTACCGGGCCGACGCCACACTGCAGTTCGGCTACGAATCCGGCTATGACCGCGACACGATGCTGCGGCTGTTCGCCGAGCGTGGCGGCGACCCGAACCGCCAAGGCAAAAGTGACGAACTCGACGCGCTGATGTGGCGTGCCGCGCGGCCGGGAGAACCGAGTTGGCCGGCGCCGTTCGGGCCCGGCCGGCCCGGCTGGCACGTCGAGTGCGCCGCGATCGCGTTGAGCCACATCGGTACGGGCCTCGACATCCAGGGCGGCGGTAGCGATTTGATCTTTCCGCATCACGAGTTCACCGCCGCCCATGCCGAATGTGTAAGCGGGGAGCGCCGATTCGCCCGCCACTACGTACACGCCGGGATGATCGGTTGGGACGGCCACAAGATGTCTAAGAGCCGGGGCAATCTCGTGCTCGTATCGACGCTGCGCGGTCAAGGCGTCGAGCCGTCGGCTATCCGGCTGGGCTTGCTGGCCGGGCATTACCGAGCTGACCGCTACTGGAACGCACAACTGCTCGACGAGGCGACCGCTCGGCTGCACCGGTGGCGCACCGCGACTGCGCTGCCCGCCGGTCCCGACGTCGCCGACACCATCGCCCGGGCTCGCCGCTACTTGGCCGACGACCTCGACACCCCGAAAGCCCTTGCTGCCGTTGATGGTTGGGTCACCGACGCGCTGGAGTACGGGGGACAGGACCCCGCCGCTCCGCAGGAGTTGGCAGCCGCGGTGGACGCGCTGTTGGGTGTAGACCTGTAATCGCCGCGGCGGTACGTTCGTCCCATGACGCCCGTCAGCTCACAAGTCGTATTAATCACCGGTGCTGCAGCGGGAATCGGCGCGGAAGTCGCCCGCCGGCTGCGCGACAAGGGCGCCAAACTAGTGCTGACCGACTTGGACGAAGCGCAGCTGGGGAAACTGTGCGCCGAACTCGGTGACCAGTGGGCGCTTGGCGTGGCGGCCGACGTCCGCGACCGCGCGGCGATGCAGGCCGCGGTCGACCAGGCCGTCGAACGGTTCGGCGGCATCGACACGGTGATAGCCAACGCCGGAATTATCAGCTACGGCTCGGTACTTCAGGTCGATCCGGACGCCTTCCGCCGGCTCATCGACGTCAACGTGCTCGGGGTGTACCACACGGTGCGGGCCGCACTTCCGTCGGTGATCGAGCGTCGTGGCTACGTGCTGATCGTCTCGTCGCTGGCCGCCTACGCCGCCCCCGCCGGTCTGGCGCCCTACTGCGCTTCCAAAGCCGCGGTCGAGCACTTCGCCAACGCATTGCGGCTGGAAGTGGCGCATCTGGGCGTCGACGTCGGATCGGCCCACATGTCGTGGATCGACACCGCGATGGTGCAAGACACCGAGGCGGACTTGTCGACGTTCGCCGAGATGATCAGCAAGCTGCCGTACCCGATGAACCGCACCACGTCGGTGCACAAGTGCGCGCGGGCCTTCGTCAAGGGCATCGAGCGGCGCAAGCGCCGCATCAACTGCCCGCCCTGGGTCGGAGCGATCCGTTGGCTGCGCCCGGTGCTGTCGACTCCGGTGGGCGAAGCGCCGGTGCGGCGGCTCGTGCCGGATGTGCTGCCCCGCATGGACGCCGAAGTGGCCGCGCTCGGTCGTTCCACCAGCGCCCACACTGAGGCGCTCGAGAACCGCTAGCATCCACGGGCGCGAGCGTGCGTGTTTGTCCACGACACGCCGGGTCAGCACGGCATTCTGTGCACGCTCGGCGCCCGAGATAATGCCCGAACTACCGCCCGAAACCGGGGCGGCGGCGCCGTAGATAACGCTCGAATTCGGCGGCCAGCGCGTCGCCGTCGATCTTGCCCAGCGCCTCATGCATGTCGACTTCGGCGTCGCCGCGCTGCTCGAGCGAGGTCACGTACTCGGCGATCTCCTCGTCCTCGGCGGTCATCTCGCTGACCGCCTGCTCCCACTCCTCGGCTTGGGCCGGTAAATCCGCCAGCGGCACCTCGATGTCGAGCACGTCCTCGACGCGGCGCAGCAGCGCGACCGTGGCCTTAGGGTTGGGGGGCTGAGACACGTAGTGCGGCACTGCAGCCCAGAAGGTGACCGCGGGAATACCGGCCGCTACGCAAGCGTCCTGGAACACGCCCGCGATGCCGGTTGGGCCTTCATAGCGGGTTTCCTCCAAGCCGAAGCGGCGCGCCGACTCCGGCGAGTAGGCCGCCCCGGACACCGGCACCGGCCGAGTGTGCGGTGTGTCGGCCAGCAGCGCCCCGAGGATCACGACGGTCTCCACATTGAGCTTGTCGGCGATGGCCAGCAGCTCAGCGCAAAACGTGCGCCAGCGCATATTGGGCTCCACCCCGTGCATCAGCACGATGTCGCGGTCGCTGCCCGGCGGGTGGCAGTGCGTAATCCGCATTGCCGGCCACACCAGCTCTCGCGTCACCCCGTCGACCTGGCGGATCACCGGCCGGTTCACCTGGTAGTCGTAGTAGGCCTCGTCGTCGATCTCGACGATCGGCTCGGCCTCCCAGATGGCGTCTAGGTGCTCCACAGCGTCGCTGGCGGCGTCGCCGGCGTCGTTCCAGCCCTCGAAAGCCGCCACCACGACGGTGTTGTGCAATTCGGGCAGCGCGGCCCTGGAATCGGGCGGGGTCACAGGATCAGCGTACGGCGTCGCACAGGCTGTTCGCGCTGTGACGAACAGACCATTTGAATAGGCCAGCTATGCTTGTCCGGGTGACTTTCTCCAACGATCACGCCTACGACACCGACTTACTCGACACCTTGGCGCAGCGCGTCATGGTGGGCGACGGCGCCATGGGCACCCAGCTGCAGGCCGCGGAGCTGACGCTCGACGACTTCCGCGGCCTGGAGGGCTGCAACGAGATCCTCAACGAGACTCGCCCCGACGTGATCGAGACCATCCACCGCAACTACTTCGAGGCCGGCGCCGAGGCGGTGGAGACCAACACCTTCGGCTGCAACCTGTCCAACCTCGGCGACTACGACATCGCCGACAAGATCCGCGACCTCGCACACCGCGGCACCGCGATCGCGCGGCGGGTGGCCGACGAGCTTTCCACGCAGCAGCGCAAACGCTACGTGCTGGGCTCGATGGGACCGGGCACCAAGCTGCCCACCCTCGGCCACACCGAATACGCGCTGATCCGCGACGCCTACACCGAGGCGGCGCTGGGCATGCTCGAGGGCGGCGCGGACGCCGTCCTGGTGGAGACCTGCCAGGACCTGCTGCAGCTCAAGGCGGCGGTGCTGGGGGCACGGCGGGCGATGACGCAGGCCGGGCGGCACATCCCGGTGATCACCCACGTCACCGTAGAGACCACCGGCACCATGTTGCTGGGCAGCGAGATCGGGGCGGCGCTGACCGCGATCGAGCCGCTCGGTGTCGACATGGTCGGCCTGAACTGCGCCACCGGGCCTGCCGAGATGAGCGAGCACCTGCGCTACCTGTCGCGGCACGCCCGCATCCCGGTGTCGGTGATGCCCAACGCGGGCCTGCCTGTGCTGGGCGCCAACGGCGCCGAATACCCGCTGCAGCCCGACGAGCTGGCCGAGGCCCTGGCCGGATTCATCGCCGAGTTCGGAGTCGCGCTGGTCGGCGGCTGCTGCGGCACAACCCCAGACCACATCCGCCAGGTCGCCGAGGCCGTGCGCACCGTCACCCCCGCTCAGCGGCAGATCACCTACGAGCCGGCGGTGTCCTCGCTGTACACCTCGGTCCCGTTCAAGCAAGAGGCGTCGGTGCTGGTCATCGGGGAACGCACAAACGCCAACGGCTCCAAGGCTTTCCGTGAGGCGATGATCGCCGAGGATTACCAGAAGTGTCTGGACATCGCCAAGGAGCAGACCCGCGACGGGGCACATCTGCTGGACCTGTGCGTCGACTACGTGGGCCGCGATGGGGCGGCCGACATGACCGCGCTGGCCAGCCGGCTGGCCACCGCGTCGACGCTGCCGATCATGCTGGACTCCACCGAAACCGCCGTGCTGCGAGCGGGTTTGGAGCACCTAGGCGGGCGCTGTGCTATCAACTCGGTCAATTACGAAGACGGCGACGGCCCTGACTCCCGGTTCCACAAGACCATGGAACTGGTCGCCGAGCACGGCGCAGCGGTGGTCGCGCTGACCATCGACGAAGAGGGCCAGGCCCGCACCGCCGACAAGAAGGTGGCGATCGCCGGACGGCTGATCGACGACATCACCCGCAACTGGGGTGTCGATGAGTCCTCCATCCTCATCGACTGCCTGACCTTCACCATCGCCACCGGACAGGAGGAGTCGCGCCGCGACGGCATCGAGACCATCGAGGCGATCCGCGAACTGAAGAAACGCCACCCGAACGTGCAAACCACGCTCGGGTTGTCCAACATCTCGTTCGGGCTCAATCCCGCTGCGCGCCAAGTGCTCAACTCGGTGTTCCTGCACGAATGCCAGGAAGCGGGGCTGGATTCGGCGATCGTGCACGCGTCGAAGATCCTGCCGATCAACCGGATTCCGGAAGACCAGCGCACGGTGGCGCTGGATCTGGTCTACGACCGCCGCCGCGACGGCTATGACCCACTGCAAGAGCTGATGGGCATGTTCGAGGGCGTGTCGGCGGCGTCGTCGAAAGAATCCCGCGCCGCCGAGTTGGCCAAGCTGCCGTTGTTCGAGCGATTGGCGCAGCGGATCGTCGACGGCGAGCGCAACGGCCTGGAAGCCGATCTCGACGAGGCGATGACCCAGAAGGCGCCGCTGGCCATCATCAACGAGGACCTGCTGGCCGGCATGAAAACCGTTGGGGAGCTGTTCGGTTCGGGTCAGATGCAGCTGCCGTTCGTGCTGCAGTCGGCCGAGGTGATGAAAGCCGCGGTGGCCTATCTTGAACCGCACATGGAGAAGTCCGAGGACGACCAAGGCAAGGGCCGGATCGTGCTGGCGACCGTCAAGGGCGACGTGCACGACATCGGCAAGAACCTCGTCGACATCATCTTGAGCAACAACGGCTACGAAGTCGTCAACCTCGGCATCAAGCAGCCGATCGGCAACATCCTCGAAGTCGCGGAAGACAAGAGCGCCGATGTTGTCGGCATGTCGGGGTTGCTGGTGAAATCCACTGTGGTGATGAAGGAAAACCTCGAGGAGATGAACACCCGGGGGGTCGCCGAGAAGTTCCCGGTGCTGCTCGGCGGCGCGGCGTTGACCCGCAGCTACGTGGAAAACGACCTCGCCGAGGTCTATGAGGGCGAAGTGCATTACGCCCGCGATGCGTTCGAGGGCCTGAAGTTGATGGACACCATCATGAGCGCCAAGCGGGGGGAGGCGCCCGACACCGACAGCCCGGAGGCAATCGCGGCCCGCGAAAAGGAAGCCGAACGCAAGGCCCGCCACGAGCGCTCGAAACGCATTGCGGCACAACGCAAAGCAGCTGAGACGCCGATCGAGGTACCCGAGCGCTCCGACGTCGCAGCCGACGTCGAGGTGCCGACGCCGCCGTTCTGGGGGTCGCGGATCGTCAAGGGCCTGGCTGTTGCCGACTACAGCGCGTTGCTCGACGAGCGTGCTTTGTTCCTGGGCCAGTGGGGCCTGCGCGGTGCACGCGGCGGCAAAGGCCCGTCCTATGAAGAGCTGGTGGAGACCGAAGGGCGGCCGCGGTTGCGCTACTGGCTGGACCGGCTGTCGACTGACGGGGTGCTGGCGCACGCCGCGGTGGTGTACGGCTACTTCCCGGCGGTCTCCGAGCGCGACGACGTCATCATCCTCACTGAACCGACACCGGATGCGCCGGAGCGGTTCCGGTTCACCTTCCCGCGCCAGCAACGCGACCGGTTCCTCTGTATCGCGGACTTCGTCAGGCCACGGTCACTGGCCACCGAACGTGGCCAGGTTGACGTCCTGCCCTTCCAGCTGGTGACGATGGGCGATCCGATCGCCGACTTCGCCAATAAGCTGTTCGCCTCCAACTCCTACCGCGACTACCTCGAGGTGCACGGCATCGGCGTGCAGCTCACCGAGGCGCTGGCCGAGTACTGGCACCGACGGATCCGCGAGGAGCTGCGCTTCTCCGGCGATCGGGCGATGTCCAGCGAGGACCCGGAATCTGTGGAGGACTACTTCAAGCTGGGCTACCGTGGCGCCCGGTTCTCGTTCGGCTATGGCGCCTGCCCTGACCTGGAGGACCGGGTCAAGACCATGGCGCTGCTGCAGCCAGACCGCATCGGGGTGAGCCTGTCGGAGGAGATGCAGCTGCATCCCGAGCAGTCCACCGATGCGTTCATCCTGCATCACCCCGAGGCCAAGTACTTCAACGTCTGACGCCTATGGCTTACTCAGCGTCGGTCCGGACCGCCGTACGGTTCGCGTCGATCGCTGCGCTCGGCGGGCTGTTCTTCGGCTACGACGTCTCGGTGACAAACGGCGCGGTGGCTGCACTGCAAGACCAATTCCGTGTCGGCAACGCGCTGCTGGGTTTGGCGGCCGGCGCCGGGCTGCTGGGTGCCGCGGCAGGAGCGATTACCGCGGGCCGAATCGCCGACCGGATGGGCCGGCGGTCAATGATGAAGCTCGCGGCCGCGCTGTTTCTGGTGTGCGGAGCGGGTACCGGGCTGGCCGGCAGCATCTGGATCTTCATCGTCTGCCACGCGGTCGGCGGCGTCGGTATCGGAATCGCATCTGTGGTGGCGCCGGCCTACATAGCCGAGATTTCGCCACCGCGTATCCGCGGTCGCCTCGGCTCGCTGCAGCAGCTCGCCATCGTGTGCGGCATTTTCTTGGCCCTGGCAGTGGACTGGGTGCCGTTTCACATCGCGGGCGGTTCCCGCGAACAACTGTGGCTGGGGCTGGCCGCTTGGCGCTGGACCTTCCTCGCCGAGACCATCCCGGCGATCCTCTACGGTGCGCTGGCTTTCAGGATTCCGGAATCACCGCGCTATCTGGTTGCCGCACAACAACTCCCAGAAGCGCGCCGGGTGCTTTCCCTGGTGCTCGACGACCGTGACGTCGACGTCACGGTCCATCGCGTCCAGGAGACGCTCAGGCGAGACCATCCGCCGTCGTGGCGTGATTTGCGCAAGCCGTCCGGCGGCCTGTACGGCATCGTGTGGGTGGGGCTCGGAGTGGCGGTCTTTCAGCAACTGGTCGGCATCACCGTGATCTTCTACTACGGCAGCGTGCTGTGGCAGGCGGTCGGTTTCGAGGAGAGCGCGTCGTTCGGCATCGCGGTGGCCACCTCCGTCGTCAACGTGGCGATCACGTTGATCGCCATGGCGCTGATCGACAAGGTCGGCCGCAAGCCGCTGCTGTTGACCGGGTCGGCCGGCATGGCAGCGATGTTGGCCACGTTGTCGGTCGTCTTCGCTCACGTCCCGATCGTCGGCGGCAAGCCGCACCTCACCGGAGCCTCCGGTGTGGTCGCGCTGATCGCCGCCAACGTCTTCGTGGTGGCGTTCGCAGTGTCGTGGGGGCCGGGGCTTTGGGTGCTGCTGGGCGAGATATTTCCGAACCGCATCCGTGCTGCGGCGCTGGGATTGGCGTCGGCCTGCCAGTGGTTGACCAACTTTGCGGTTGCGTTCACCTTTCCGTCGCTGCGTGAGGCGCTCGGTGTGGCGTACGGCTTCTACGCGCTGTGTGCCACGTTGTCGTTTGTGTTCGTGTGGCGATATGTCCGGGAGACCAAGGGCGTATCGCTGGAAGACATGCACGCCGGGTTGTTGCATGAGTGAACCGTTCCGTGTTCGTGGCGGCTCACGGCTCAAGCGAGCGACACCGGAAACTGCCGTGACTTTGCTGGCCGGCACGTGAAACAATCGCTGCCCGTGAAGACTTTCGAGGATCTGTTCGCCGAACTCGGCGAGCGTGCCCGCAACCGACCGGCTGGCAGCGCCACCGTTGCCGCGCTGGACGGCGGAGTCCATCAGCTGGGCAAGAAGATCCTCGAGGAAGCCGGCGAAGTGTGGCTGGCCGCCGAATATGAGCCCGACGACGCGCTGGCCCAGGAAATCAGCCAGTTGCTCTACTGGACACAGGTGTTGATGATCTCGCGCGGGCTGACCCTCGACGACGTGTACCGGAAGCTGTGATGGCATCGACTGACCGCGGCGGTGCATCGTCGATGCTGCGGGTCGCCGTGCCCAACAAGGGTGCGCTCAGCGAGCCGGCCACCGAGATCTTGTCGGAAGCCGGCTACCGTCGCCGGACCGACCCGAAGGATCTGACCGTCCTGGATCCCATCAACAACGTCGAGTTCTTTTTCCTGCGGCCCAAAGACATTGCGGTCTACGTCGGATCCGGTGACCTTGACTTCGGGATCACCGGACGGGACCTGGTGCGTGAGTCCGATGCGCCGGTGCGGGAACGCTTGGCGCTGGGTTTCGGGTCCTCCAGCTTCCGATATGCGGCCCCGGCCGGCCGCGAGTGGACCACCGCCGATTTAGCCGGCGCGCGAATCGCCACCGCCTACCCGAATCTGGTACGAAAAGATCTGGCCACCAAGGGAATTGAGGCGACGGTAATCCGGCTCGATGGCGCTGTGGAGATTTCGGTGCAGCTGGGAGTCGCCGACGCCATCGCCGACGTGGTGGGCTCCGGTCGCACGCTGGGGCTGCATGATTTGGTGGCCTTCGGTGAACCGCTGTGTGATTCCGAGGCGGTGCTCGTCGAACGAGCCGACCCCGACCGGCATGACCCCGTCCACCCTGCCGCCCGCGACCAGATGGTGGCCCGCATACAGGGGGTGGTGTTCGGCCAGCAGTATCTGATGTTGGACTACGACTGTCCGCGTTCGGCGCTTGACCAAGCCACCTCGATCACACCGGGGTTGGAGTCACCGACCATCGCGCCGCTCGCCGAGCCTGACTGGGTAGCGGTCCGCGCACTGGTACCGCGCCGCGACGTCAACGCGATCATGGACGAGCTTGCCGCTATCGGAGCCAAGGCGATCCTGGCTTCCGACATCCGTTTCTGTCGATTCTGAGCACTCGCGGTATCCGCGCCGCCGCTGTGTTAGCGTGCCGGACTGTCCCCGTGCCAGGAGGATCGCCGTGACGCACACACTTGTGCTGCTGCTCGCATTGTTGATCGGTGTCGTCGCCGGATTACGTGCCCTGACAGCTCCCGCGGTGGTGGCATGGGCGGCCCTGCTCGACTGGATCAACCTCGACGGGACGTGGGCGTCGTGGACGGCTCACCCGGTGACGGTCGCCATCCTCACCGTCCTTGCGGTCATCGAACTGGTCACCGACAAGCTCCCGATGACACCCAGCCGCACCGTCGTCGCCTCGTTCGTCGCCCGAATTGTCCTGGGCGCGTTCGCCGGCGCCGTTATCGGCACCGCCTGGGGCTACACCTGGAGCGGCCTCGGCGCGGGCGCCGTCGGCGCGGTGGTCGGCACCGTCGGCGGCTACGAGGCACGGGTCCGGCTGGTCAGCGCCACTGGCGGCCACGACCGCTCAGCGGCGCTCCTGGAAGATACGGTCGCGGTCCTGGGCGGGGTCGCCGTAGCCGTGATGACAGCGGTTCTCTAGCAAAGCATTTCAGCGGCGTCGCCGGCCGCAACCGCGGTCGGCTCCGTCGGCTGGCTGGCGGGCCAACCCGGATACGGCGGCGGCGTTCCCCCGAAAGCCGGGCAGTGCTGCTGGTGCGGGCACCAATCGCAGAGCCGCGACGGCCTGGAACGGAAATCCCCAGTGGCACCTGCGGATTGGATGGCCCGCCAGATCGCCATCAGCGTCTTCTCGAAGCGCAGCAGCTCTTCGTGGTCGGGGGAGTAGTCGAGCAGCTCACCGTCGGCCAAGTAGATGAGCCGCAGCCGAGTCGGAAGCACACCGCGCGACCGCAGCAGCGCCACGGCGTAGAACTTCATCTGAAACAAAGCCTTGAACTCCGCCAGTGCGCGCGCCGCCGGCGGTGCCTTGCCTGTCTTGTAGTCGACCACCCGCAACTCACCGGTCGGCGCGACGTCGATGCGGTCGATGAAGCCGCGCAGCAGCGTGCCGTCGGCCAGCTCGACCTCGACGCGCTGCTCGCAGCTTTGCGGGTCGAATCGGGTCGGGTCTTCCAGCCGGTAGTACCCGGACAACAATGCGCGGGCCTCGTCGAGCAATTCGGCCTGCTGTTGCGGGTCAAGCGCGGCGGCCAACTCCGGTTGCTCGGCGACCATCTGCTCCCAGGCCGGCGCGACCAGCGTCAGTGCGGTGTCATGGCCACGCTGCACCGGCGGCAACGCGTAGAGCTGTTCCAGCGCCGCATGGACCACTGAGCCCCGTAGCTGGGCCGTCGACGGCGGCTCGGGCAACCGGTCGATCGCACGGAACCGATACAGCAGAGGGCACTGCTTGAAGTCGGCCGCCCGTGACGGGGACAACGCCGCCGGCCGTGCCACCTGCGCGGAAGCAGGTGTACCGGTGCATGTCGACGTCATGGCCTGATGCAATCACAAAGCTCCGACAAAAACCCGCTACCACACCGATGTCTGTGTCCAGACGATTGTGGAGACGTGCGGAGCCCCCTGCTGCGATCGACACCTCGTCGTGGCGTCGGCCACAAGGTTTCCTGACCGCGCAAACAGGGAAAGTTGCATGCGTGGGTGCAAGGCGTTCGCTACGCCAGCCACAAGCAATTGACTTCACCAAGGATCGTCAACCGATGACTCAGGCCAGACACGGGCGTGCAGTCGGACACGCCGATCGCGGCCCGGTGCCCGTTGGCATGGTCGGCACAGACGGCGTGGTTCACGGTCGGCACGAGCTTCGGTATCACCACGGCATTCACCGGCGGGCGCTGCACCGCCCGCTGCCGAGCCGCAGTGGCGGCAGCGACCACATCGCCGTGCCCGACGCCATTCAAACCGACGCCGCAATTAACCCCGGAAGCTCCGGCGGTGCCCTTGTCGACATGAACGGTGCGCTCGTCGGAGTCAACTGTGCGATCGCGGTGGTGGCCGACGACAGCGGCCAGGGCCGAATCGGTTCCACCGGTTTGGGTTTCGCCATACCGGCCGATCACGCCAAGCGCGTCGCGGATGCACTCATCGCCGACGGCGTCGCCCCGCGCACATAAAGCGGACGGTCTGCCTGATCCGGATATCGGCTTGGCGCAAAGGCGAATCCGTCAATGGGTGCCGGCAATCACCGAAGTACCCGATGCACTCGGCGCCCCGCGCACCGGTTACCGCCCGTGTGCTGGCACGCTAGACGACTGTGTCAATGATGTCGGGGACCGGCCCGTTCGCTGTGGGTGACCGTGTCCAGCTAACCGACACCAAGGGTCGCCACTACACGATGCTGCTCACCGCGGGCGCCGAGTTCCACACCCACCGCGGCGCGATCGCCCACGACGCGGTGATCGGCCTGCCCGAAGGCAGCGTGGTGAAATCCAGCAACGGCGACGACTTCTTGGCGCTGCGCCCGCTGCTCGTGGACTACGTGATGTCGATGCCGCGCGGTGCCCAGGTGGTCTATCCGAAAGACGCCGCGCAGATCGTGCATGAGGGCGACATCTTCCCAGGGGCCCGGGTCCTGGAAGCCGGCGCCGGATCAGGCGCGTTGACCTGCTCACTGCTGCGGGCGGTCGGGCCGCACGGGCAGGTGATCTCCTACGAGGTGCGGGCCGACCACGCCGAGCATGCCCGCCGCAATGTCGAGGCGTTCCACGGCCGCCGACCGGACAACTGGCAACTTGTCATCGCCGACCTCGCCGACTGCGATCTGGCCGCAGGCGCCGTGGACCGGGCGGTGCTGGACATGCTCGCGCCATGGGACGTACTGGACGCGGTGTCGCAGATGCTGGTCGCCGGTGGTGTGCTGATGATCTACGTGGCCACCGTCACCCAGCTGTCGAAGACCGTGGAGACCTTGCGCCAACAGCAGTGCTGGACTGAGCCGCGAGCGTGGGAAACGCTGCAACGGGGGTGGAACGTCGTCGGGCTGGCGGTTCGCCCGGAGCACACCATGCGCGGCCATACCGCGTTTTTGGTCTCGGCGCGCCGGCTTGCCCCCGGCACCGTCACGCCGACGGTCTTGCGCCGCAAGCGACAGCTGTAGGTAGCTCGGTCAGTCGTCGTCGCTGCGATGCAGGCCGCGGCGCACCGACAGCAACTCGAACTCCGGGTGCGCGGCCACCAAACGTTCGGCGGCGTCGAGCACCTCGACGGCATGGCCGCGATCGCCCGACACCATGGCCACACCGATGCCGGCCCGCCGGTAGAGGTCGTGCGACCCGGTCTCGCCGGCCGACACGCTGAACTTGCGCTGCAGTTCGGCTACGAGAGGGCGTATCACCGAGCGTTTTTGTTTCAGTGAGCGCACGTCGCCGAGCAGCACGTCGAATTCGAGCCAGCCGATCCACATACGGGTTGACTACGGCGTCGGCATGGGCGGCGTAGCGGTCTGCGGGCTGCCGAAGCCCAGCAGCATGTCCGCGGTCTGATGCGACAACTGCCAGCCACTTTGGTAGGGCTTGAACTCCATCGGGAACGAGAACCCGGGAGCGTCCCGTTTCGGTGAGCTGACGTTGACGGTGGCCACCACATCGGCCGGATCTTTGTCCGACCAGGCGAGGTCTGTCGCGTTGAAAGTCACAGGCGCGTAGCCGCCGTCGACCAATGCGGTGGCAAACTTTTCCAGAGCCGCGGCATTATCCGGTGTCGCGCTTTCGACGAGGTTGACCTTCTGGGCGCCCGGCACCGCCGGGTCGGCGAGCCGGTACAACACGTCGGTGAGCGCTTCGGGTGGGGGCAGCGGCGGAGTCTGCGGAGTGGGCGGGGGACTCGACGCCACCGCTGTCGACGCAACCGATGACGACCCTGCACGTGACGACGACGACGGGGCAGAGCCGCGCCCGCTATGCGAGCACCCTGATAGCCCAAGTGCCGCCACAACGGTGGCGGCACTCAAGACGACCAACAGCTTCCGGCGCATCCATCCAGGAGCGGTCAGCCCGAGGCCTGCACGGCCTGCAGCAGCGACATCGCCGAACTCCGGGACAGCTTCCAGCCGCCCTGGTTGACGAATGTGATGTTCTGGGTCGTCGGCGCAAGATTCGGGCCTGAGGCAGTGATATCCGCCGAGGCGGCACCGGGTCCCGCCGGCGCAATGTTCGCGACGGTGAACGACAGCGGGAGCGAACCGTTTTGGGCCGCTTTTTGCAGCTTCCGGTCGGCGATGCGGCCTTCGACCCCGCCGACGCCGCCTTCGACCAGGCTGCTCTTGCTCGCAAACGGAACGTTGGGGTTCTGCAGGCCGTTGAGAACGCTGACGAGTTGGTCGGGGGTCGGCACGTCGGCCGCCGGATCGAGCGGCAGCGGCGCGCCGAAGGCGACCGGCTGCACGTGAGGCGCCGACACGGCTATTGATGCAATCGATGTCACACCAGCGGCCGCTGCACCTATTGCGGCGACGGCCGCCAAGCCTGTGGCTAGGGATTTCACGTTTTTGGGTGTCCTTTCGATCGGCCTGATTCGGTGCGAAGGCTACCAGTGGGTACTTATGTGTTGAATTTTGATCCCTACATGAATCCCAAATCGCCGGTAGCGTTGAAGTATCCGCCGCGCCAACTTCCGGCGCCGCGAAAGGAGCTCAACATGGGTGACTCAGAGCGTGAAATGTTCGGAACCCCTCGGGAACGAGAGTTGTCCAGCGACGACGCCGCCGAATTAGAAGAGTTGCGGCGCGAAGCCGCCCTGCTTCGAGAGCAACTCGACAACGCTGTCGGATCGCAAGGACCTGTCCGCGGAGCCCGTGATGTGCACCAACTCGAGGCGCGTATCGACTCCCTGGCTGCGCGCAACTCCAAGCTGATGGAAACGCTGAAGGAAGCGCGCCAGCAGCTGCTGGCGCTGCGCGAGGAAGTCGACCGGTTGGGCCAGCCGCCCAGTGGTTACGGCGTGCTGCTGGCAACCCACGACGACGACACGGTCGACGTGTTCACCTCCGGCCGCAAAATGCGACTGACGTGCTCTCCGAACATTGACGTCCACACCCTAAAGAAGGGCCAAACCGTCCGGTTGAATGAAGCCCTGACCGTTGTCGAGGCCGGCACATTCGAATCGGTCGGCGAAATTTCCACCTTGCGCGAAATTCTTTCCGACGGTCACCGGGCCCTGGTCGTCGGCCACGCGGACGAGGAACGCATCGTCTGGCTTGCCGAGCCGCTGGTTGCCGAGGACCTGCCTGACGGGATTCCGGACGCCCTGAACGACGACACGAGACCGCGTAAGTTGCGTCCCGGCGACTCGTTGCTGGTCGACACCAAGGCCGGCTATGCGTTCGAGCGCATCCCGAAGGCAGAAGTCGAAGACCTCGTGCTGGAGGAGGTGCCCGACGTCAGCTACGACGACATTGGTGGCCTCTCTCGCCAGATCGAGCAGATCCGCGACGCGGTCGAACTGCCGTTCCTGCACAAGGAGCTCTACAAGGAGTATGCGCTGCGCCCGCCCAAGGGTGTGCTGCTTTACGGACCGCCGGGCTGCGGCAAGACGCTGATCGCCAAGGCGGTGGCCAACTCGCTGGCCAAGAAGATGGCCGAGGTCCGCGGCGACGACGCCAAGGAAGCCAAGTCGTACTTCCTCAACATCAAGGGCCCCGAGCTGCTTAACAAGTTCGTCGGCGAGACCGAGCGCCACATCCGGTTGATCTTCCAGCGGGCCCGCGAGAAAGCCTCCGAAGGAACGCCGGTGATCGTGTTCTTCGACGAGATGGACTCGATCTTCCGCACCCGCGGCACCGGGGTTTCCTCCGATGTGGAGACGACGGTGGTCCCGCAGCTGCTGTCCGAGATCGACGGGGTGGAGGGGCTGGAGAACGTCATCGTGATCGGCGCCTCCAATCGGGAGGACATGATCGACCCCGCGATCCTGCGGCCCGGCCGCCTCGACGTCAAGATCAAGATCGAACGGCCGGACGCCGAAGCCGCGCAAGACATCTTCTCCAAGTACCTCACCGAGGAGCTGCCGCTGCACGCCGACGACCTCGCCGAATTCGGCGGCGACCGTTCGGCCTGCATCAAGGCGATGATCGAAAAGGTTGTCGAGCGGATGTACGCCGAGATCGACGAGAACCGGTTCCTGGAGGTCACTTACGCCAACGGTGACAAGGAAGTCATGTACTTCAAGGACTTCAACTCCGGGGCGATGATCCAAAACGTCGTCGACCGGGCGAAGAAGAACGCGATCAAGTCGGTGCTGGAGACCGGTCAGCCCGGGTTGCGTATCCAGCACCTGCTGGATTCGATCGTCGACGAGTTCGCGGAGAACGAGGACCTGCCCAACACCACCAACCCGGATGACTGGGCGCGGATCTCTGGCAAGAAGGGCGAGCGAATCGTCTACATCCGCACGCTGGTCACCGGCAAGAGCTCCAGCGCGTCGCGGGCCATCGACACCGAGTCGAACCTGGGCCAGTACCTGTAGGCGCACCCTCGTGCGCGAGCGGGCGCGTGTTTGTACACCGACACGCCGCAAAGCCCGTACAACTGCGCCCGCTCGCACCCGGCGCCGGCGGGTCAGTCGGCCAGCAGCGAATAGCTGTTTTTCAGGTCGTCCTGCAGAACCTGCGCGGCGTGGGTGGTGGTGTCAATGCGCAAAGGGGCCTCCAGCACTCGTGACTGGTAGGTCCATCCCTCCGGCAAGTTGAGCCGCTCGCCCAGTTTGGGCAAGTCCGCGCGCGACAGGTTGGGGTCCACGATCTGGCTCCAGGTCTGCATCACCCAGCGTCGGAAAGCGGGGTCGTGCAGTTCGTATATCTCTTCTCCGGCGTCGAAGGTGAAGACCGTGTTGCGGTCGACCTGATTCGCGGTGTAGGGCGCCGGGTTCAACGCGGTCAGCAAGACGGTGGCCTGCAGCTGCATCTCGATGCCGCCGAAGTTCTTGATCAGCCGCGGACCCTGGGACGTCTTCTCGATGCTGTTCATCAGCCAGTAGCGCGGCCCGTTGAGCAGCGCTGCGGCCGCGCCGTTCTCCGCCGCGATGGCCTGCGGGTCAAGCTTGGACCACAGTTCGGCGGGGCAGTCGTTGAGCGGGAAGCTGTTGTAGACGTTGGCCTGCGGGCCCGCTTCGCCGGGGGTTACCAGCAGCACTTCGCCATAGCGCTTCCCGGACAACCCGGTCAGCGGCTCACGCAGCGCTTCGGCGGACACCAGGGTGAAGTTAGTCATTGGGCGTCACATGCGTCAATGCCGGCGGTCACCGTTAGCAAAGCCTTAGCCCGCCGTTTGCCGACGGGCGCCCGGCGTAGCCGGGCCCGCCGTCCGGCATGCGGCTCCTCCTCGCCCCGCTTCGCGGGCCGCATCGTCGCCGTCGCTGGGTTGGATTGTGCGGCTCCTCCTCGCCCCGCTTCGCGGGCCGCATCCTCGCCGTCGCCTAGGCTTTAGCCATGCAAAGGATTATCGGGACGGAGGTCGAGTACGGCATCTCGTCGCCGTCGGACCCGACCGCGAACCCGATCCTCACCTCGACCCAGGCGGTGCTGGCCTACGCGGCGGCCGCCGGCATTCAGCGCGCCAAGCGCACCCGCTGGGACTACGAGGTGGAATCACCGCTGCGTGATGCCCGCGGGTTTGACCTGAGCCGCTCAGCCGGCCCGCCGCCGGTGGTCGACGCCGACGAGGTCGGCGCCGCCAACATGATCTTGACCAACGGGGCGCGACTCTACGTCGACCACGCACACCCCGAATACTCCGCGCCCGAATGCACCGACCCGCTGGACGCGGTCATCTGGGACAAGGCCGGGGAGCGGGTGATGGAGGCGGCCGCCCGCCACGTCGCCAGCGTGCCCGGGGCGGTGAGGCTGCAGCTGTACAAAAACAACGTCGACGGCAAGGGCGCCTCCTACGGGTCGCACGAGAACTACCTGATGAGCCGCCAGACCCCGTTCTCGGCCGTCATCGTGGGTCTGACCCCGTTTCTGGTGTCCCGCCAGGTGATCACCGGCCAAGGCCGGGTGGGCATCGGCCCCGCGGGCGACGAACCCGGGTTTCAGCTCGCGCAGCGCGCCGACTACATCGAGGTCGAGGTCGGCCTGGAAACCACGCTCAAACGCGGCATCATCAATACCCGCGACGAGCCCCACGCCGACGCCGACCGATACCGGCGACTGCATGTCATCATCGGCGACGCCAACCTCGCCGAGACATCGACATACCTGAAACTCGGTACCACGGCGCTGGTGCTCGACCTGATCGAAGAGGGCATCGACTTAAGCGATCTGGCGCTCGCGCGCCCGGTGCACGCCGTGCACACCATCAGCCGCGACCCGTCGCTGCGGGCCACGGTGGCGCTGGCCGACGGCCGGGAACTGACCGGGCTTGCCCTCCAACGGATTTACCTGGACCGGGTGGCGAAGCTGGTCGACTCCCGCGACCCCGACCCGCGCGCTAACGACATCGTGGAAACCTGGGCGCACGTACTCGACCTGCTCGAGCGCGATCCGATGGAGTGCGCCGAGCTGCTGGACTGGCCGGCCAAGCTGCGCCTGCTCGAAGGGTTCCGCCAGCGGGAGAACCTCAACTGGTCGGCCCCGCGGCTGCATCTGGTCGACCTGCAGTACTCCGACGTCCGGTTGGACAAGGGCCTCTACAACCGCCTGGTCGCCCGCGGCTCGATGAAGCGGCTGGTCACCGAACAACAGGTGCTCAACGCGGTGGAGAACCCGCCCACCGACACCCGCGCCTACTTCCGCGGCGAGTGCCTGCGCCGATTCGGCGCCGACATCGCCGCCGCCAGCTGGGACTCGGTGATCTTCGACCTGGGCGGCGACTCGCTGGTGCGCATTCCCACGCTCGAGCCGCTGCGTGGCAGCAAGGCGCACGTCGGGGCGTTGCTGGATTCGGTCGACAGTGCGGGTGAACTGGTGGAACAACTGACGACGTGAGCTTCGTTACGGAAGGAAAGGTCGGCGTGGACCGGTAGGGTAGAGGAACCGGCGCCGGCGTGATGCGGCGCCGATGACGAAGCAGGAGGCAGCGATGGCTCAGGAGCAGACCAAGCGTGGCGGTGGCGGCGGCGATGACGACGACCTCACCGGCAGCAACGCCGCGGGCCAGGAGCGTCGCGAAAAGCTGACCGAGGAAACCGACGATCTGCTCGACGAGATCGACGACGTTCTCGAGGAGAACGCCGAGGACTTCGTGCGCGCGTACGTCCAAAAGGGCGGACAGTGACCTGGCCGTTCCGCGATCGCCTTGTCACGAATTCAGCACTTCCCGGAGTCCCCGCTAGCCCCGTAGATCTGTCCTCGTTCGCCGACTTCCTGCGCCGCCAGGCGCCGGAGCTATTGCCGGTCTCCGCCGGCGCCCCCGAGCCCGTCGGAACCGGTGCGCCCAGTCACCAGCTGCCGCATGGGACAACGATCGTCGCGCTCAAATACCCCGGTGGTGCGGTCATGGCCGGTGACCGCCGATCCACCCAGGGCAACATGATCGCCGGGCGCGACATCAAGAAGGTCTACATCACCGACGACTACACCGCGACGGGCATCGCCGGCACTGCCGCCATCGCGGTCGAGTTCGCCCGGCTCTACGCCGTCGAACTCGAACACTACGAAAAGTTGGAAGGCGTCCCGCTCACCTTCAACGGCAAAGTCAACCGCCTGGCGATCATGGTCCGCGGCAACCTCGGCGCGGCCATGCAGGGGTTGGTCGCGCTGCCGCTGCTCGCCGGCCTCGACATCGACGATCCTGATCCACAAAAGGCCGGCCGCATCGTGTCGTTCGACGCCGCTGGAGGCTGGAACATCGAAGAAGAGGGCTACCAGGCGGTGGGGTCGGGTTCGATCTTCGCCAAATCGTCGATGAAAAAGCTCTACTCGCAGGTCACCGACGCCGATTCGGCGCTGCGGGTGGCGGTGGAGGCGCTCTACGACGCCGCCGACGACGACTCCGCCACCGGCGGGCCGGATCTGGTTCGCGGCATCTTCCCCACGGCGGTCAACATCGGACCCGAGGGCGCCGTCGACGTGCCCGAGGAGCGCATCGCCGAGCTGGCCCGCGAGGTCATCGAAAGCCGGTCGCGCGCCGACACTTTCGGCCCGGACGCGCAAGCGGGTGAGAAGTGAGCTTCCCGTATTTCATTTCGCCCGAGCAGGCGATGCGCGAGCGCAGCGAGCTCGCCCGCAAGGGCATCGCCCGGGGCCGCAGCGTGGTGGCGCTGGCCTACGCGGGCGGTGTGTTGTTCGTCGCCGAAAACCCGTCGCGCTCGCTGCAGAAGATCAGCGAGCTCTACGACCGGGTCGGCTTCGCGGCCGCGGGTAAGTTCAACGAATTCGACAACCTGCGCCGCGGCGGCATCCAGTTCGCCGACACCCGCGGCTACGCCTACGACCGCCGCGACGTCACCGGCCGACAGCTGGCCAACGTGTACGCGCAGACCCTGGGCACCATCTTCACCGAGCAGGCCAAGCCGTATGAGGTCGAGCTGTGCGTGGCCGAGGTGGCGCACTACGGCGAATCCAAACCCCCTGAGCTGTACCGGATCACCTACGACGGGTCGATCAACGACGAGCCGCACTACGTCGTCATGGGTGGCACAACCGAGCCGATCGCCAACGCGCTCAAGGATTCCTACACCGAAAACGCCGACCTGGCCGACGCGGTGCGGATCGCCGTCGAGGCGCTGCGGGCGGGCAGCGGCAACGGCTCGGGCGACCAGCCGGCCTTGGGTGTGTCGACCCTGGAAGTCGCGATCCTCGACCAGAACCGGCCGCGACGGGCGTTTCGGCGGATCACCGGCGCGGCGCTGGAAGCGCTGCTGCCCAAACCCGAGGCTTCTGGCTCGGCTGACGGCAAGTCGTCGAAGTAGCCCGCCGATTGAACGTCGCGCACTTCGCGTGACGCGTATTCGGCGGGTCGCGTAGCTTGGCCCACAGGACAGGATTGCAAGCTGCGGAGGTCGCCCGATGAACGCGCTGCATATCCCGATAATCGACTCCTTCGCGGGGCAGTACCTGTTCTTGTCGAACTTCGCACCTGCGCCCACCCCGCATCGGGGCTGGCTGTATCCAACCAGCGAACATGCCTTCGCCGCGGCGAAGACGCGCGACCCTGCGGCGGTTGCGGCCATTCGTGACACCGATGATCCGGCACGCGCCAAGCAGATCGGGCGTGCCGCGCCGCTGGTCGAGGGCTGGGAAGCCGGCGGCAAATTCGCGGCGATGGAAGAGGTGGTCAGCGCCAAGTTCGATAACAACCCCGGCTTGGCTCGCCGGCTCCTGGACACCCACGGCGTACTGCTGGTGGAAGGAAACACCTGGCATGATCAGGTGTGGGGGTCCTGCCGGTGTGACGACCATTGCGACATCCCCGGCGGAAACGCGCTCGGTGTCATCCTGATGGCCGTGCGGTTACGGCTGGCGGCGCGGCATCGGTGACCGGTTCGGCCGCGACGCGGGACCCGAACAACACCAACGGCTTTGGCCGCAGCCCGGACAGTGTTGCCACAGTGTTGCCGAACGCTGAAATCGGTGCTACCTTGCGGGAGCACCTCGTTAGGCGAGGCTCCTGGACGAACATAGGCCACTGATCTGACGACGTCGAGAGACGCCCAAGATCAGGACAGATCTCCCCGGCTTAAGGGGTGGTCCCAAGTGGCTTTCCCGCCTCGGCGGGCATACGTCGGCCAGTGCCAAAGCTCAACGTGTGAGGGCAATGTCGCCGCTCGACCCGCATCTGCGGTGTCCCTCTGTGTGCATGTTGTGACCGGGATCGAGTACGGAAGGCGGGTGTTCCCATGACCAGCACGATCGACTTCCACGTCGTCGGTTCAGCCGATGGGCTGCGCCTGACTCCGTACGAGGCTATGCAGCAGGACTTGCTGTACATCCGCGGCGAGCTGGAGCGCGCCGGTATTCCGTTCCTACTCATCCGCGGCGCGGACGGACGCCCGGCACTCGTGGTCGATATCGCCCTGCGCGCCCGGGTGGCCGACGCTTTGATGGCGGCCTGCCTGGACGCGCCGCTGCGCGCCAAGGTTCTCGACGGCACTGGCCGCCGCTCTGTGTATCTCGGTGACGGGCTGCTCTCTGTGTCACCGGACCCGCGGTTGCTGCGGATATTCCGCCGGCGCGAATGCCCGCGCTCCGGCATGCGTTACGGCGCCTCGGCCGGCGTCGAACTGCAGTTCTGGGTGTTCGACGGCGAGCAGGCGGTCTGCCCCATCGAGAACTCGCTGACCCGCAAGACCTTGGCGCTCAGCGAGGTTGAATACACAGAAGTCGAACTGCACGGCCGGACATGGCCGACGATCGCCGGGATGTTCACCCCGCACGCCGGGGACATCACGTTCGACATCGACATGGTGTTCTCCTGGGTGGACGGCAACGACCCGGAGTTCCGGGCGCGCCGGGCGGCGGCGATGGCGAATCACGTTGTGGGGGAAGGTGATGACGCCGACGCGCGGATCCGCCACATCGACGAGCTGAAGTACGCCCTGCGGTCGGTGCACGCATTCGCGCCGTGGGTGCGCCGGATCTTCATCGCGACCGACTCGCCGGTACCGCAGTGGCTGGCTCCGCACCCGAAGATCACGATCGTGCGTGCCGAGGAGCACTTCACCGACCGTTCCGCGCTGCCCGTGTACAACAGCCACGCCGTGGAGACCCAGCTGCACCACATCCCTGGCCTGGCTGAGCATTTCCTGTACTCCAACGACGACATGTTCTTCGGGCGGACGCTGTCGCCGGCGATGTTCTTCTCCCCGGGCGGGGTCACCAAGTTCATCGAAGCGGGAACCCGAATCGGGTTGGGCGTCAACCACCCCGAGCGCAGCGGCTTCGAGAACGCCGCACGGGTCAACCGGCAACTGCTGTGGGAGAGGTTCGGCAAGATCATCACCCGTCACCTGGAGCACACCGCTGCTCCGTTGCGCAAGAGCGTCCTGTTCGAGCTCGAGCGCGAGTTCGCGGAGGACTTCGCCCGCACTCAGGCGAGCCGTTTCCGGTGCAGCACCGACATTTCGGTGACCAACTCGCTGTATCACTACTACGCGTTGATGACCGGGCGGGCGGTGCAGAACGAGGCGGCGAAGGTGCTCTACGTGGACACCACCTTGCGGTCTGGGCTGGCGAAACTGCCGAAACTGCTGAGGAAGCGCAAGTTCGACTTCTTCTGCCTCAATGACGGCAGCTTCCCCGAGGTGAGCGCCGAGGAGCGAGCGCGTGCGGTTGGCGAGTTCCTGGAAGGCTACTTCCCAGTGCCGGCACCGTGGGAGCGGGCCGTCGCCGACGAGTGAGACGACCCAGCGGGCGGGTGCGTTGGTCCCGTCCGCTGGGAATCACCTGCGGTGTGCCAATTGCGGTGGGATGCGCGGTATTCGGGCCGCCGGCAGGATGCTCACCTGAGCGTCGCTGAGTTCACGCTGCACCGTTCCGGGCGGGACGAACCGCCCGACCGTGGGTCCGGCGGCCAGCGGAATGACGGTGTGTACGACAGTGTCTGGGTAACAGTGCACGAGATTGAACGCCTGTGCGCCGTCGCGCCCACGAGTTCCCGGCGTCAGCAGATCTTGGGTGTAGCAGCTGGCCGAGGCCACCGACACCGGGATGCCGGCGAAAGTGGCTGTGGTCGAGTAGTGCAGGTGTCCGGCCAGGATGCTGCGCACGTCGGTGCCGCGTAGCACGTCGGCCAACGCTGTCTGGTCGCGCAGCTCCACCATGACAGCGAGATCCTGCACGCAGGGGATCGGGGGGTGGTGCATGGCGAGGATGGTGCCGAACGGAGCTGGGTCGGCCAGCTGGTCGGCCAGCCACCGCAACTGCTCGGGCGCGATCTCGCCGTGGTGGTGGCCGGGAACCGAAGTGTCCAGCACCACTACGCGCAATCCGCCGATATCGTGCACGCGGTCCATCGGCGCCATCGTCGGGCTCTCGCGCAACAGATGTTCGCGCAGCGCGGCTCGATGGTCGTGGTTGCCCATCACCCAAATGACCTGAGCGCCAAGGCGGTCGGCCAACGGCTCGACGAGTTCGCGCAACTTGCGGTAGGCGTCCGGCTGGCCGGTGTCGGCCAGGTCGCCGGTGAAGATCAACGCGTCGGGACAAGTTTGGGAGGCCTCCAGCCGCTCGAGCAGCTCGGAAAACCGGGCGTCCGCGTCGACGTGTCCGTAAAGGTCGTCGTCGCCGGCTACTAGATGGGTGTCGCTGATGTGTGCAATGACGTGGTCCGGCCGCGGATGCTCCGCGGCCCTGGGTCTATCCACCGGACTACAAGCACCTCTCTGATGAGCAACTAGCACCCTCGACTTTACCGAAGCGGTATCGGAATGCCGGTAAAGCGTGCCTTGACGTCGAGTGACGTTACGACGAACTACCTGGAGCGGCGCCCGTCGGTGTCCGAGGCCGCCGTGGTTCGTCGCAGCTCATCGAGCTTGTCGGCCAACCCGGTGAAGCCGGCGGCGTGCGTGCGTAGCCGCGCGGTCTCGGTCGCTGAGGCCGGCATGCCTCACCCTGGCACGTGAGCGCAGCATGTCACCTGCACCATCCACAGCGGGGCTTCCACACCCTATGCGCGTTTAACCAGTACGCTCGAATCGTGCAGCGGCGAATCATGGGCATCGAGACCGAATTCGGTGTCACCTGCACATTTCACGGCCACCGGCGTCTGTCACCGGACGAGGTGGCCCGATACTTGTTTCGTCGCGTCGTGTCCTGGGGCCGCA
This sequence comes from Mycobacterium noviomagense, assembly GCF_010731635.1. Classification (NCBI taxonomy): domain Bacteria; kingdom Bacillati; phylum Actinomycetota; class Actinomycetes; order Mycobacteriales; family Mycobacteriaceae; genus Mycobacterium; species Mycobacterium noviomagense. The sequence goes on along the minus strand of NZ_AP022583.1, from coordinate 4,533,294 downwards.
GCTCGAACGTGTTCCTGCGCAATGGCGCCCGGCTCTACCTCGACGTGGGCAGCCATCCGGAGTACGCGACCGCCGAATGCGACAACCTGGTGCAGCTGGTCACCCACGACCGCGCGGGCGAGCGGGTGCTTGAAGACCTGCTGATCGACGCCGAGCAGCGGCTGGCCGACGAGGGCATCGGCGGCGACATCTACCTGTTCAAGAACAACACCGACTCGGCCGGCAACTCCTACGGCTGCCACGAGAACTACCTGATCGTGCGGGCCGGCGAGTTTTCCCGGATCTCCGACGTGCTGCTGCCGTTCCTGGTGACCCGCCAGCTCATCTGTGGGGCCGGCAAGGTGCTGCAAACGCCCAAGGCCGCCACGTTCTGCCTGAGTCAGCGCGCCGAGCACATCTGGGAAGGCGTCTCGTCGGCCACCACCCGCAGCCGCCCCATCATCAACACCCGCGACGAGCCGCACGCCGACGCCGAAAAGTACCGGCGCCTGCACGTCATCGTCGGCGACTCCAACATGTGCGAGACCACCACCATGCTCAAGGTCGGCACGGCGGCGCTGGTGCTGGAGATGATCGAAGCGGGCGTGGCGTTCCGGGACTTCTCGCTGGACAACCCCATCCGGGCCATCCGGGAGGTCAGCCACGACGTCACCGGCCGGCGCCCGGTGCGGTTGGCCGGCGGGCGGCAGGCCAGCGCGCTGGACATCCAGCGCGAGTACTACGCCCGCGCCGTCGAACACCTGCAGACCCGGGAGCCCAACGCCCAGATCGAGCAGGTGGTCGACCTGTGGGGCCGCCAGCTCGACGCCGTCGAAAGCCAGGACTTCGCCAAGGTCGACACCGAGATCGACTGGGTGATCAAGCGCAAGCTGTTCCAGCGCTACCAGGACCGTTACAACATCGAGCTGTCCGACCCCAAGATCGCGCAGCTCGACTTGGCCTACCACGACATCAAACGCGGTCGCGGGGTGTTCGACCTGCTGCAGCGCAAGGGCCTGGCGGCGCGGATCACCACCGACGAGGAAATCGAAGAGGCCGTCGACACGCCGCCGCAGACCACCCGCGCCCGGTTGCGCGGCGAGTTCATCAGCGCCGCGCAGGCAGCCGGACGTGACTTCACCGTCGACTGGGTGCATCTCAAGCTCAACGACCAGGCGCAGCGCACGGTGTTGTGCAAAGACCCGTTCCGGTCGGTCGACGAACGGGTCAAGCGGCTCATCGCCAGCATGTAGCGGTTACTCTGCTAGGCGATGCCGACCTCCAAAGTCGAACGGTTGACGAACCTCGTCATCGCGCTGCTGTCCACCCGCGGCTACATCACCGCCGAGAAAATCAGGGCAACTGTGGCCGGCTACTCCGAAAGCCCCAGCGACGAGGCGTTCTCCCGCATGTTCGAGCGCGACAAAAGCGAGTTGCGCGACCTCGGTATCCCCCTGGAGACCGGCAGGGTGTCAGCGCTGGACCCGACCGAGGGCTATCGCATCAACCGCGACGCCTATGCGCTGCCGCCGGTGGAGCTGACGCCCGACGAGGCGGCCGCCGTCGCCGTGGCCACCCGACTGTGGGAGTCGCCCGAACTGATCACCGCCACCCAGGGAGCATTGCTCAAGCTGCGGGCGGCCGGGGTGGACGTCGACCCCGACGCCCCGGTGGCGATTGCCTCGACCGCCGCGCTGCCGGGGTTGCGCGGGTCGGAGAACGTACTGAGCGTGCTGTTGGCAGCCATCGACGCCGGGCGAGCGGTACAGTTTCCGCACCGGCCGTCGCGCAGCGAGCCCTACACCACCCGCACCGTTGAACCCTGGGGTGTGGTGACCCACCAGGGCCGCTGGTATCTCGTCGGGCATGACCGCGACCGCGACGCCACCCGCGTCTTCCGGTTGTCCCGCATCGGCGCCGAGGTGACACCGATCGGTCCAGCCGGCGCGGTCACCCGTCCCGAAGGCGTCGACCTTCGCCAGATCGTGGCCCAGACCGTCGCCGAGGCGCCGACGGGTTTGCAGGCGCAGGTGTGGGTGGCCGACGGGCGGGCCACCGCGTTGCGGCGCGCTGGCAAATCGCTGGGTCCGCGCCAGTTGGCGGGCCGCGACGGCGAGGTGATCGAACTCGACATCGGATCCAGCGACCGGCTCGCGCGGGAAGTCACCGGCTACGGCGCGGACGCCGTCGTACTCGAGCCGGCGTCCCTGCGTGACGAGGTGCTGGCCCGCCTGCGGGCCCAGGCGGAGGTCAGCGAAGTGCAGCGCTCATGACTGCCGTGTCGACTCGGCTGGTGCGGCTGCTGAACATGGTGCCGTATTTCCAGGCCAACCCACGGATCACCCGCGCCGAGGCCGCCGCGGACCTGGGCGTGACCGTCAAACAACTGCAGGACGATCTCGACCAGCTGTGGTGTTGCGGTCTTCCCGGCTACGGGCCCGGCGACTTGATCGACTTCGAATTCTCGGGCGACACCATCGAAGTGACGTTTTCGGCGGGTATCGACCGGCCGCTGCAGCTCACCTCCCCGGAGGCCACCGGTCTGCTGGTGGCGCTGCGGGCACTGGCCGACATCCCCGGCCTGGTAGATCCCGAGGCCGCGCGCAGCGCGATTGCCAAAATCGAATCGGCCGCCGGCAGTGCCGCACACGGCACCCACGCAGCCGCGGTCGAGGAGCCGGCGCCCGCCGAAAGCGAAGCCGCGGCCGCGGTCCGCGCCGCGGTGCGCGACAACCGCGCACTGGCCATCGACTACTACTCCGCCTCGCACGACACGCTGTCCAGCCGGATCGTCGACCCGATCCGGGTGCTGTTGATCGGCGACCACAGCTACTTGGAGGCGTGGTCCCGCGAGGCCGAAGGGGTGCGGCTGTTCCGGTTCGACCGCATCGTCGAGGCCCGGGTGCTCGACGAGCCGTCGGCGCCTCCGGAGCCGGCAGTGCAATCGCCACCCGACACCTCGCTGTTCGACGCCGATCCCTCGCTGCCGTCGGCGACATTGCGGATCGCGCCGTCGGCGTCGTGGATGTTCGAGTACTACCCGATGCGCCTGCTGCGCGAGCTGCCCGACGGCCACTGCGAGGCGGCCATGACGTATGCCTCCGACGATTGGATGACGCGGCTGGTGCTCGGCTTCGGGTCGGCGGTGCAGGTACTGGCGCCGGAATCCTTGGCCAAGCGGGTGCGCGAGGCGGCCGTGGCGGCGCTGGACGCATACCAGGCCGCGGCGCGGTCCGGGTAAGACCCCTGCGAGCTGCGGTAGCATCGGGTGGACGTCTGGAGGTAATCAAAGTGGGCAGTCTGAGTCCGTGGCACTGGGCGATCCTTGCCGTCGTGGTGGTCCTGCTGTTCGGTGCCAAGCGGCTTCCCGACGCGGCACGCTCGCTGGGCAAGTCGTTGCGCATCTTCAAGTCAGAAGTCCGTGAACTGCAAAACGAACACAAGTCGGAGACGCCTGCCACTCCCACCGCGCCGACCACCCCGGTGCAGTCCGAGCGGGTCGAGCCGCCGGCGGCCGGCGGCCAGTCGGCCTAGCCCGGCGTCCTCGTCGCGGTGCCCTGAGCGGCACTGATTCGCCCGTCGTGCGCACCACCCGAATACTGCGGCGCCTCGATCCGCGTCTGCGCCGCAGCCGTACCAACCCCGACGGCACGATGTCGCTGGTGGATCACCTCACCGAGCTGCGCACCCGGTTGTTGATCTCGCTGGCCACGATCGCGCTTACCACCGCAGTCGGATTTGTCTGGTATTCGCACTCCTTGTTCGGCCTGGAAAGCCTCGGTGAGTGGCTGCGGCATCCGTACTGCGCGCTACCGCAGTCGGCCCGCGCCGAAATCGCCCCTAACGGCCAATGCCGGTTGCTGGCGACTGCGCCGTTCGACCAGTTCATGCTGCGACTGAAAGTCGGGCTGACCGCGGGGTTGGTGTTGGCCTGCCCGATGTGGCTGTATCAGCTGTGGGCATTCATCACCCCGGGGCTGTACAAAAAGGAGCGCCGCTTCGCTGTGGCGTTCGTGATTCCGGCGGCGCTGCTGTTCATGGCCGGGGCGGTGCTGGCCTACCTGGTCTTGTCGAAGGCGTTGCGGTTCCTGTTGACCGTGGGCAGCGACGTGCAGGTGACCGCGCTGTCGGGCGATCGCTATTTCGGGTTCCTGATCAACCTGCTGCTGGTGTTCGGGATCAGCTTCGAGTTTCCGCTGCTGATCGTCATGCTCAACCTGGCGGGTGTGCTCAGCTACGCCCGGCTCAAATCCTGGCGGCGCGGACTGATCTTCGCGATGTTCGTGTTCGCGGCGGTATTCACGCCCGGGTCTGATCCGTTTTCGATGATTGCGCTGGGCCTGGCGCTGACCCTGCTGCTCGAGCTGGCCATCCAGATCGCCCGGCTGCACGACAAGCGCAAAGCCAAGCGGCAGGCCATGATTCCCGACGACGAAGCCTCGCCCATCGAGCAGCCGTCGCCGATACCGGAACCCTCGCACATCGCCGGAGCCCATGACGACATCACCTAGGCCCCGATGTGCCGACCGTGCGTGTCTGTACGCGGACACGCCGCCGCAGACGTACAACTGCGCACGCTCGCGCACGTCGGCGGCGGCGCCGTGACCGGGGTGCCGGAGCTGACCCGGTTTGCCGCGGAACTGCCCTTTGCGCTGGACGACTTCCAGCAGCGCGCCTGCGCTGCTCTGGAGCGGGGCCACGGTGTGCTGGTGTGCGCGCCGACCGGGGCGGGCAAGACGGTGGTCGGCGAGTTCGCCGTGCATTTGGCGCTGGCCGCCAGCGGCAAATGCTTTTACACCACGCCGCTGAAAGCGCTGAGCAACCAGAAACACACCGACCTGACCGCACGCTACGGCCGGGATGCGATCGGGCTGCTCACCGGCGACCTGTCGGTCAACGCCAATGCGCCCGTGGTGGTGATGACCACCGAAGTGCTACGCAACATGCTCTACGCGGATTCACCTGTGCTGCAAGGGCTTTCCTACGTCGTGATGGACGAGGTGCATTTCCTCGCCGACCGGATGCGCGGCCCGGTCTGGGAAGAGGTCATCCTGCATCTGCCCGACGAGGTGCGGCTGGTCAGCCTGTCGGCGACAGTCAGCAACGCCGAGGAGTTTGGCGGCTGGATCCAGACCGTGCGCGGCGACACCACCGTGGTGGTGGACGAACACCGGCCGGTGCCGCTGTGGCAGCACATGCTCGTCGGCAGACGACTTTTCGACCTGTTCGACTATGACACCGACGCCGGCAAGCCGCGGGTATCGCCAAACCTGGTGCGGCACATCGCCAATCGGCGCGAAGCGGATCGTCTCGTCGACTGGCGGGGCCCCCGCCGGCAGGCGGGAAGAGCAGGACCCGGCCGATCCGGTTCCCGACAGGGTTTCTACCGGCCACCCAGCCGGCCTGACGTCATCGCGACGTTGGACCGCGAAGGGCTGCTACCCGCGATCACGTTCGTGTTCTCCCGCGCCGGCTGCGACGCCGCGGTCGCCCAATGCCTGCGCTCGCCGCTGCGGTTGACCACCGAGGAGGATCGGGCGCGGATCGCCGAGGTCATCGATCACCGCTGCGGCGACCTGGCCGACGAAGACCTTGCCGTCCTCGGCTACTACGAGTGGCGCGAAGGACTGATGCGCGGGCTGGCCGCCCACCACGCCGGGATGCTGCCGGCGTTCCGGCACACCGTCGAGGAGCTGTTCACCGCCGGATTGGTCAAGGCCGTGTTCGCCACCGAGACGTTGGCGCTGGGAATCAACATGCCCGCCCGCACAGTGGTGCTCGAACGGCTGGTGAAGTTCAACGGTGAGCAGCACCTGCCGCTGACACCGGGGGAGTACACCCAACTGACCGGCCGGGCCGGTCGGCGCGGCATCGACGTCGAGGGCCACGCGGTGGTGATCTGGCACCCCGACATCGACCCCGCCGAAGTCGCCGGCCTAGCCTCCACCCGCACCTTCCCGCTGCGCAGCTCGTTTGCCCCGTCGTACAACATGACGATCAACCTGGTGAACCGGATGGGACCCGAGCAGGCCCACCAGTTGCTGGAGCAGTCGTTCGCCCAATACCAAGCCGACCGTTCGGTGGTGGGGCTGGTCCGTGGTATCGAGCGCGGCCAGCGGCTGCTCGACGAGATCGCCGGCGAGCTGGGCGGCCACGACGCGCCGATCCTCGACTATGCGCGGCTACGGGAGCGGATCTCGCAGCGGGAGCGCGCCCAGGCCCGGGCGTCGCGCGCGCAGCGGCGGCAGGCAGCCAACGACGCGCTGGCCTCGCTGCGCCGCGGCGACATCATCACGATCACCCACGGGCGCCGCGGCGGCTTGGCGGTGGTCCTGGAATCCGACCGCGACAGCACCGATCCGCGGCCGCTGGTGCTCACCGAAAACCGTTGGGCAGGCCGGATTTCCTCGGCCGACTACTCGGGCGCGTCGGCGCCGGTCGGGTCGATGACCTTGCCCAAGCGGGTCGAACACCGTCAGCCTCGGGTGCGCCGCGATTTGGCGTCGGCGCTGCGGTCCGCCGCCGCCGGGCTGCCGAACCCCACGCGGAGCAAGCGGGGTTCGAAGGGTGAGAGCAGCGACGGTGCTTTTCAGGACCGTGAGCTGGTGTCGCTGCGTGAACAGCTGCGCCGTCATCCGGCCCACCACGCGGCCGGTCGGGAAGCGAAGATGCGGGTCGCCGAGCGCTACCTGCGCATCGAACGCGAGAACGCGCAGCTGCAGCAGAAGGTGGCCGCGGCCACCAACTCGCTGGCCCGCACGTTCGACCGCATCGTCGGGCTGCTGACTGAGCGCGGTTTCATCGAGATGGCCGACGGTGATCCACAGGTCACCGATGACGGCCGGCTGCTGGCTCGCATCTACAGCGAGAGTGACCTGTTGGTTGCCGAATGCCTGCGTACAGGCGCGTGGAACGATCTGCGGCCTGCAGAGTTGGCGGCGGTGCTGTCGGCGGTGCTGTACGAATCACGCGGAGGTGAAGGCCCCGGCGCGCCAGCTGGCACGGAAGTACCCACTGCGCCGTTGCGCCGCGCGCTTTCTCGCACCCGCCGGCTGTCGGAGGAATTGCGCGCTGAAGAGCAGCGGCACCGGATCAGCCTGAGCCGCGAACCCGACGAGGGCTTCGTCACCGCCATCTACCGCTGGGCCAGCACCGGGGATCTGACCGCAGCGCTGGTCGCCGCCGACGAGTCAGGCGCCGGGGTGTCGGCGGGGGATTTTGTGCGGTGGTGCCGACAGGTGCTGGATCTGCTCGATCAGGTGCGCAAAGCTGCCCGCGAACCCGAGCTGCGGGCTACCGCCCAGCGTGCGATCGACGACGTCCGGCGCGGCGTCGTCGCAGTTGACGCGGGGTAGGCTGACGCCGAGCTACGGTTACATCCGGTGAAGCAGGACCAGGACTGAGAGGACCTAACACACGATGAGCGGACCGCAGGGATCCGACCCCACCCAGCCGTGGCAGCCGGCCGGCCAGGGGGAGAACCAGCAATCGACGGGCGGTGACCAGCCGACTGCTCAGCCCTCGTCGCCGTGGCAGCAGCCCTCCGGGGAACACTCGACGTGGCAGCAGCCCTCCGGGGAACACTCGACGTGGCAGCAGCCCTCCGGGGAACAGTCGACATGGCACCCGCCTGCGTACACGTCCTCGGAATACCCCCAGTACCAGCAGCCGACTGGTCAGGTCTACCCGCCATACCAGCAGACCATGCCCGGCTATCCGCAGGCTGAGCAATACGGCCAGCCAACCCAGTACGGCCAGCCAACCCAGTACGGCCAGCCAACCCAGTACGGCCAGCCAACCCAGTACGGCCAGCCGGGCCAGTACGGCCAGACGGAGCGATACGGCCAAACCGACCAGTACGGCCAGCCCGGCCAGTATCCGCAGCAGCCCGGCCAGTTCGGCCCGCAAGGGCCGTACGGTCAACCGGGTCAGTATCCCGGCCAATACGGTCAATATCCCGGCCAGTATGGCCCGCTGGGCGAACAGCGGCCGCAGCGCTCACGTGCGGTGATCGGCACCGTGATCGGCGTATTCGCCGCGATCGTGGTCGCGGTCGTGCTGGTGCTCGGCTTCTGGGCGCCCGGATTCTTCGTCACGACCAAGCTGGACATCAACAAGGCGCAAGCCGGGGTACAGCAGATCCTCAGCGATGAGACCAACGGGTACGGCGCCAAGAACGTCAAAGACGTCAAGTGCAACAACGGCCAGAACCCGACCGTCAAGAAGGGCGCCAGTTTCGACTGCGACGTCAGCATCGACGGCACCAAGCGTCAGGTGACGGTGACCTTCCAGGACAACAAAGGCACCTACGAGGTCGGCCGGCCGAAGTAGGCCAGCAGACGTAAAGATCCCTTTTCCTGCCCGAAAAAGGGCGATTTTGCGTTCTGCTCGCGCAGTTGGTTTAGGGCAGGGAGTCCAACGCCTTTTGCAGCCGGGCGACCGGGGACCCGACCCCGAGCCGGGTCGCCAGTTCCGCGGTGCGCCGGGGATGGGCAGCCGCCAGCGGCAGGGCATCGCTGCGCGTCGACAACTTGACGGGTGCATCGGTGGCCACCCGCACCACCGGCCCGGCGGCCTCGATGTAGTCGGCCGCCTTGCGCAGCTTCGCCCGAACACCTTTGGGCACAGACGATTTCGGGTCTTCAGCGGCGGCCAGGATGGCGGCCAGCGAGCCGTGCTGAGCCAGCAACGTCGCAGCGGTCTTCTCGCCGATGCCCGGCACACCGGGAAGACCGTCGGACGGGTCGCCGCGCAGCAAGGCCAGCTCGGCGTAGGCGGCGCCGGCCCGATCGGGGGGCAGCCCGTAGCGGTCGGCTACCTCACGCGGCCCCAGCAGCGTCGCCTTGGTCAACCCACGCGCCAGGTAGAGCACCCGGACCGGGGCCGGGTCGTCGGCTACCAGTTGCAGCAGGTCGCGGTCCCCGCTCACGACGACGACCGGGTCGCGGCGTTCTCGGGCGGCCAGTGTGCCGATCACGTCGTCGGCTTCGTAGCCAGCTGCTCCGGCAGTGCAGATGCCGAACGCGTCGAGGATGTCCTCGATCATCTCCACTTGCGGGGTCAGCTCGTCGGGCACGTCCTCGACGTCTTGGCCTGTCGGGTTTTCCTGTTCGACCCGGTGCGCTTTGTATGACGGGATGGCGTCCACCCGAAACTGCGGACGCCAGTCCAGATCCAGGCACACTACCAAGCGGGCGGGCCGTTGCTGGGTGATGACCACGGCCATCGAGTCCAGGAAGCCCCGCACCGCGTTCACCGGTCGCCCGTCGGGCGAGGTGATCGAGGACGGCACCCCGTAGAAGGCTCGAAACCACATGCTGGCGCCGTCGAGCAGCAACAAGGGTGCGGGCATGCAGGTCACGTTAGCCTGATGCCATGCGTTCGCGCCGATTCGACGCCGACATCTATGCACGCCGGCTCTCCGCGGCGACCGCCGCCACAGCCAAGGCGGGACTTGCCGGGCTGGTCATCACCCCTGGCTACGACCTGCAGTACCTGATCGGTTCGCGCGCACAGACTTTCGAGCGGCTCACTGCGCTGGTGTTGCCGGTCTCCGGTGATCCCAGCGTGGTGGTGCCGCGACTGGAGCTGGCTTCGCTCAAGGAGTCGGCCGTGCCGGAACTGGGCCTGACGGTGCGGGATTGGGTCGACGGCGAGAACCCTTATCGGCTGGTGGCCGACGCCCTGGGCGGGGCCAAAGTGGCGGTGACCGAATCCATGCCCGCACTGCACCTGCTGCCACTCACCGACGTGCTGGGTGTGACGCCGGTGTTGGCGACCGGTGTGCTGCGCGACTTGCGGATGGTCAAGGATGCGGCCGAGGTCGATATGCTTCGCACCGCGGGTGCGGCCATCGACCGGGTGCATGCCCGAGTGCCCGGGTTTCTGGCGCCCGGTCGAAGAGAGGCCGACGTCGCCGCCGACATCGCGGAAGTCATTGTCGCCGAGGGCCATTCGGAGGTTGCGTTCGTCATTGTCGGGTCTGGCCCGCACAGCGCCGACCCGCACCACGAGTGTTCGGATCGCGAATTGCAGGCCGGTGACATGGTCGTCGTCGACATCGGCGGCGCCTGCGGGCCCGGCTACCACTCGGACTCGACGCGCACCTACAGCCTCGGCGAACCGAATCCCGAAGTTGCGCAGCATTATTCGGTGCTGCAGCGCGCCCAGCGCGCCGCTGTCGAGGCAGTGCGTCCGGGAATAACCGCCGAAGAAGTCGACGCCGCCGCCCGCGATGTGCTGGCCGAAGCCGGCTTAGGGGAGTATTTCGTGCACCGCACCGGCCACGGCATCGGTCTGGCGGTACACGAAGAGCCATACATCGTCGCCGGCAACCAGCTGCCACTGGCCACGGGCATGGCGTTTTCGGTCGAGCCCGGCGTCTACTTCCCGGGCCGCTGGGGGGCGCGCATCGAAGACATCGTCGTCGTCACCGACGACGGTGCGATGCCTGTCAACCACCGGCCGCACGAGCTGATCGTGGTTCCGGCCTAGCGGCTCGTCGCCGCGGTGCTGATGGTGGAGACCCGCTGCGCCCGGCCCCGCCGCGCTTGCGATCGCCACGTAGGTTGGCGTTGTGTCGCTGCTGAACCTCGCGTTGTTGCCGATCCGTATCGCGCTCCGTGTCGCCGACGCCGTCGTGCACACCGTCGCACCCACGCCCGCACCGTCCGGTGAACTGGTCGTGGTCCACGGCATGCCCGAAGGTGTGCCGCCCGCAGCGCTGCAGCCGGAGCCGCCGCTTCCAACACCGGCCGGATGGCCGTTCGGTGAAGAGTTTCCCCGTACCTGCGGCACTGGTCGCCTCGCCGGCGGTGCGCTGTTCTGGACCGATTTCCTATACGACGACCACGGCGCCACCGGCCTGCCGATAGGCGACCTGAAGATCCAGGCCCCGCCGCGCGGCACCTACGTCTATCCGAAGGGGCCCGCGGCCAACAACGGCGCCGACATCTTCCGGGTCGCGATCGGGCTGACCGACACCGATACCTGGTGGCGCGTCGACTGGAACACGCTGGTGGACCCGGCGGTGCCGATCGCGCTGTTCACCTTCGACACCGACCGCGGCGGCGCGACTTCCGAGGTATGGCCAGCCGGCGCCGGAATACGTTCCGCAGGCATCGACTTGGCGCTGCTGGTCTCCAGCAGCGGCGCGCGGCTGATCGACCTCGCCACCCAGGTGACAACGCCGGTCGAGCACAGAGTCGATAAGAAATCGCGTTCATTCCTGGCATGGATACCGCGCTCGGTGGTGGAACCCGCTGGTACCTGGACCGTTCGGCTGGCGGCGGGCCTGGCCAACCCGGCGGGCGACGGTTTCGCCGATGTGACCCTCGAGCACGGCGCGCGAGACGGCCAACCCAACGTCTACAACGTCACCTTCCGCACCAACGAACAGGAGCCGCCGCACCTGAACTTCTGGTCGGACAAGGCCCAAGCCGCCGCCCTGACCGAGGGCGACGTATCGCAGTTCTCGGTGGCCGTCGCATGGGACCAGCTTGCGGGCCGCGCAAAAACCCCCGACCCGGTCATCACCGGGCCCTCCACCCGGTGGTACGTGTCCTCGGTCGAGCTGGGCCAAGGCGGCGTAGCCGACCAGAACATCCTGGACATCTTGAACACCAAGCCACTTTTCCTCGGGCGGGTGCAGCCTTACTCGGTTTGCCTGCCGGCGACGTACGCGCCGGGCCGCAAGCTGCCGCTGACCCTGCTGCTGCACTCGCTTTCCCTGGGGCAAAGCCAATTCGCCGCGCTCGACCCACGCCTGCTGCACGAAGTGTGCGACGCACGTGACTCGGTGGTGGTCACCCCGCTGGCCCGCGGACCATCGTGTTGGTACTTCGACGAAGGCGAACTCGACGTCTGGGAAGTGTGGGCGCGGGTCGCCGAACAGCTCGGCACCGACCCCAATCGCACTGTGATTTCCGGCTATTCCATGGGCGGCTACGGCACATACAAACTCGGGCTGGCCTACCCGGAAGTGTTCGCGCAGGCGGTCGTGCTCGCCGGCCCACCGACATGTGGCGTTCGGCTGCTGCCCGACATCGACATTCCAGCAGACTTGGACCTCGAGTCGCACTGCGCACGTGAGGGCGACACATGGCGGCTGCTGGTCAATGCCCGTTGGCTTCCGTTCGTCATTGCCCACGGGCAGCTCGACGAACTGGTGCCGTTCGCGTCGGCTGCTGAGCAGGCGCTGGAACTCGACCGGCTCGGCTACCGGTACCGGTTCACGGACTATCTGTTCGAGGACCACATCGCCTGGGTGTTTCAGGACAGGTTCGACGACCCGGTCGCCCACATGGGCACCGGTCTGCGGCAAGCCGATCCGGGCCACATCACCTTCGCGTGGTATCCACAGCTGGTGCGGGACGACCTCGGTATCGGGCCGCACCAGGTGTGGTGGTTGTCCAAGTTGGCGGCCGACCCGAAGCTGGCGGCGAGCCGCGGGGCGATCGCCGAGGTCGACGCGCGCTCTTACGCCCGCCCGGACCCCACTCACACCACGCGGCGCCACACCGGATTGGCGCTGTTCGACCACACGCCGGGGTTGGTCTCGGAGCTCAAATGGCTGCCAGGGTCGGCTGTGGCGCCGCTGCCGTATCTGACCCTGCGTCTCACCGGGGTGGCCAGCCTGACCGTGGACGTCGCCCGAGCGGGTTTGACGTCGCTGCCGTCGTCGACGATCGCGGTGGCCACCGACAGCGCCGCCCAGATCACCCTTGCCGCCCTGCCGGCGGATGCGACTGTGCAGCTCGACGGTAAGCCGACCGGCGCAGTCGTCGCGGTGTCCGCTGGCCGGCATCAGATCACACTGACCCGCTCACAAGCGAAGTCGGGTGTGAGTGCGTCCGCGCGATTAGGCTGATGCGATGATCGATCAAGACCGCGCCGCCGCCCGCCGTGACATCACCGACGCCTTGATCAAGGCCCTCGAACGCCGGCATGAAGTGTTGGACGCGATCGTGGACGCTGACGATCGACCCGCTGCCGTCGACGCGATCGTCGCCTTGCTCGGTACCTCCCGCCTGGGCGGCGAGGCGGTGATGTCGATGGCGTTCGACCAGCTCACCAAGGACGCGCGACGCAAGATCGCCGCCGAGCTCGACGACCTCAACAGCCAATTGAGCTTCACCCTCAACGAGCGCCCGGCCAGCGCGGGCGACACCCTGGAGTTGCGGCCGTTCGCCGGCGAATCGGACCGTGACATCTTCGCCGCTCGGACCGCCAACATGGGCGCCTCGGGCGACGGATCCGGCGGGCCCGCCGGGGGTCTCGACGACGAAATCCGCGAGGCAATGGCACGCATCGACGCCGAGGAGGCGGCCTGGTTCGTCGCCGTCGACGGAACGCAGAAGGTGGGAATGGTCTTCGGCGAGCTGGCCGACCGCGAGGTTCACGTCCGGATCTGGATTCATCCCGATTACCGGCATCGCGGCTACGGCACTGCCGCGCTGGCCAAGTCGCGACCTGAGATGGCGCGCTATTTCCCCGCGGTGCCGCTGGTGATCCGAGCGCCCGGCGCCACGCCGGTCTGACGACCGCTAGGTATCGGCGCGCAGCCGAACCATGCGTGTCGTGCTGCTCTCATCCAGCTCCACCAGTTCGCTGCGCGACCGCAGGAAGTCGCTGAACGAGCGGAAGCCCAGCGACTTTTCACTGAACGACGGGTCCATCCGCTTCATCTGCGCTTTGACCGCCGAATTGTGCAGCCACTCCGCGTCGTCCTTCTCGTGACCCATCCGCAGAGCGCGCTCCAACAAGCCGGTAGCCGCGGCCTGCGGGTCGGGCGCAGCCGGCTCCTCGTCAGGCTCTTGCGCTGCCTTGGTGCGACGGGGACGGCGCGTCGGCGTCGCACCGTCCTTGGCCTGCGGGGCCGGAACGCCCGGCAACGCGTCGTAGGTGACGAACTCGTCACACGCGGCAGTCAGCGACCGGCTGGTCGAACCAGCCACACCGATCCCGACCACATAGCGGCCAAGCCGCTTGCAGCGCTGGGCAAGCGCGATGTAGTCCGAGTCGCCCGCCACGATGACAACATGGGTCAGGTCGGGCAACCGGAACATGTCTTCGACCGCGTCCACCGCCAGGCGGATATCCGCGCCGTTTTTGCCGTACGCCGCGGCCGGGAAAAGCTGCACCAAATCGACTGCGCGACCGACCAATTGGCCGCGATAGCTGGCGTTGACATCGGCTGACCAGTCGGCATAGGCCTTGGTGAGCACCAAAGTGCCGAACGACGAGGCGAAATCGATGATTGCTCCGACATCGACGGTCGCCTTCGCCAGCCGCTCGGGCTCCTTGTCGAAGCCGCGCGCCTTGTCGCGCTGGAACGAGTTGCGGCCGTGAACCTGGTCATACCGCGACATCACGATGTTGTCGAAGTCCAGATAGACCGCAACACGCGTCGCGGCAGGTTCCGTCATAGCTTTAGTCTGGCTCAGCGATCCCAGCTCGTCGCGAGTTTTCCACCGGCAAGAGCTGTCCGGAAGTCAGCCCTCGGTCCGCTCCAGCAGGTCGGCGGATCCCAGCACACGCTCCACGTGCACCTCGATGACCACCCGTCGCGGGTTGGGCCGCGGGGTGCGGTAGCGCTGAGCGTAGCGCAGCTCGGCGTCGCGCACCGCGTCGATGTCGCTGTTCACACTGGCCCGCCCCTCCAACGACAGCCAGCGGGCGCCGTCGACCTGGCTGAGCACAGCAACCCCGCCGCGCTCGGCGTTGACCGCCTTTTGCGAACCGCCGGTGGTGATCACCCGGGCGATGTGTGTCTTGGGGTCGAAGGTGAAACCCACCGCCACCACGTGCGGCGACCCGTCGGCGCGCAGCGTGGTCAGCATCGCCAGATGGCGCTCGGTGAGGAACGCCAGCGCGTCGGCGCTGAGCCGGGTAGTGGTTTTCGCCATCGCGGCCCACGTTAGCGCAGGCCATAATCGCAGCCGTGGATGACACGGGTGGCGGGCCTCTCGTCATTTTCGGTGGCCGCAGCGAAATCGGGACCGAGGTGGCGCTGCGTCTGGCACCCGGCGCGACCGTGGTCCTGGCCGCGCGGCGAGCCGACCAGCTCGGCGAGCAGGCCGCGATGATGCGCACGGCCGGTGCCGCGGCCGTACACACCCGCGAGTTCGACGCCGACGACCTGGACTCCCACGGGCCGCTGGTCGAGTCGATCATTGCCGAGCACGGGCCCATCGGCACCGCCGTGCTGGCGTTCGGGATCCTCGGCGACCAGGCCCGCGCCGAGACCGACGCCGAGCACGCGGTGGCGATCGTGCACACCGACTACGTTGCGCAGGTCAGCTTGCTGACCCACCTGGTCGCGACGATGCGAGCGTCGGGCCGCGGATCGCTGGTCGTGTTCTCGTCGATCGCCGGGGCGCGGGTGCGCCGCGCCAACTACGTCTACGGCTCGGCCAAGGCCGGCCTGGACGGCTTCGCCAGCGGATTGGCCGACGCGCTGCACGGTACGGGTGTGCGGGTTCTGATCGTTCGGCCCGGGTTCGTGATCGGCCGCATGACGCAGGGTATGACGCCCGCGCCGCTCTCGAGCACTCCCGCCCAGGTGGCTGCCGCGACGGTCCGCGCCCTGGCCAAGGGCCGGCGCACGGTGTGGGTTCCCTGCGCATTGGGGCCGGCGGCTGTCGTGATGCGGCTGCTGCCTCAGTTCGTCTGGCGCAGGATGCCACGATGAACCGCGCTGGCGACGATGCAGGGCGAAGCGATGGGGAGGAGCGGCGCCAAATGATTGTGGTCGTGGGGATCGGCGCCGACGGCATGGCGGGCCTGTCGGAGGTGTCCCGGTGCGAGTTGCGCAGCGCCATAATCATCTACGGGTCACAGCGGCAACTCGACCTGCTCGACGACAGTGTGGCCGCGGCGCGCCGGCCATGGCTGTCCCCGATGTTGCCCGCGCTGGAGGGTCTGCTCGACTGTGACACCGACGTGCATGTGCTGGCCAGCGGTGATCCGCTGCTTTACGGGATCGGTGGCACGTTGATTCGGCTGTTCGGCGCGGAGCGGGTGCGGGTCCTGCCGCACGTGTCTGCGGTGACGCTGGCGTGCGCGCGGATGGGCTGGACCGTTGCCGACACCGAAGTGATCAGCCTCGTCACCGCCGAGCCACACACAGCGGTACGCCGCGGCGGGCAGGCGGTCGTACTGTCTCGCGACGCCGCCACTCCGGCGACTCTGGCGCGGCTGCTCACCGAAAACGGCCGGGGCGACTCCGAATTCAGTGTGCTCGAGCAGCTCGGCGGTCCCGGGGAGCGCCGCCGCGACGGCACCGCCCGCGAGTGGGCGGCCAACGCGCTGGGCGACGTCGACGACCTCAACGTGGTCGCGGTGCGTTACCTGCCCGACGAGCGGGTGGCGCCGTTGCCCGACAACGCTTTTTTCCACGATGGCCAGATCACCAAGCAGAGCATGCGGGCGGTGACGCTGGCCGCGCTGGCGCCACGGCCGGGGGAGCGGTTGTGGGACGTGGGCTCGGGTTCAGGCAGCATCGCTGTCGAGTGGTGCCAAAGTTGGCGTGGCTGCACCGCTGTGGCGTTCGAACGCGATGCAGCGCGCCGCGACCGCATTGGCCGCAACGCCGTTGCGTCCGGTGTGAGCATCGACGTACGTGGCTCAGCGCCTGACGCTTTCGACGGCGCGCCGACGCCGTCGGTAGTCTTCATCGGCGGCGGCCTCACCCAGCCGGGGCTGCTCGATGCCTGCCTCACGCATCTGCCGACCGATGGCCGTTTGGTCGCCAACGCTGTCACGGCGGAGTCGGAAGCCTTTGTAAGTCAAGCACATGCGCGGCTGGGTGGGCAGCTGCGGCGCTTCCAGTATTACCAGGGCGAGCCGCTGGGCGGTTTCACGACCTGGCGCCCGCACCTGCCGGTCACCCAGTGGGAGGTGACCAAGCGGTGACCGTGTACTTCATCGGCGCCGGCCCCGGCGCCGCCGACTTGATCACCGTGCGCGGACAGCGGCTGCTCGAACAGTGCCCGGTATGCCTTTACGCCGGGTCGATCATGCCCGACGACGTGCTCGCGCTGTGCCCACCCGGCGCCCGGATCGTCGACACCGGTCCGCTCACCTTGGAGCAGATCATCGGCGAGATCGCCGACGCCCACGCCGCCGGCCACGATGTAGCCCGTCTGCATTCCGGTGACCCGTCGCTGTACAGTGCGCTGGCCGAACAGTGCCGCCGCCTCGATGCCCTGGGCGTCGACTACGAAATCGTGCCCGGCGTACCGGCTTTCGCCGCAGCGGCCGCGGCTTTACGCCGGGAGCTGACCGTCCCCGGTGTGGCGCAGACGGTGACGTTGAGCAGGGTCGCGACGCTGTCGACGCCCATGCCGCCGGGTGAAGAGATCACCGCCCTGGCCCGATCAGGAGCCACCCTGGTGTTGCACTTGGCCGCTACCCAGATCGCCGCGATCGTTCCGCAACTGCTCGCTGGCGGCTACCGGCCCGGAACACCCACGGCCGTCGTTGCTTTCGCGAGCTGGCCGCAACAGATCGTGCTGCGCGGGACGCTGGCCAATATCGCCGAACAGATGCACGCCGCGGGCGTCACCAAGACGGCGGTCATCATCGTCGGCGATGTGCTGGCCGCGCAGGGATTCACTGATAGCTACCTGTATTCGACCAGGCGATCCCGGGGGAGTCGGCACTGATGCGGGTCTTATTGCTCGGCGGAACCGCCGAGGCCAGAGCACTGGCGCCCCGGCTCCATCCTGACGTCGACGTCATCAGCTCGCTGGCCGGCCGGGTGCCTGACCCGGCACTGCCGGTGGGTGCGGTCCGCATCGGCGGGTTCGGCGGTGTCGACGGGCTGCGCCGGTGGCTGCGCGACGAAAAGGTCGACGCCGTCGTCGATGCCACACACCCGTTCGCGGCTACCATCACGGCCCATGCGGCGCAAGTGTGCGAGGAACTGGGGCTGCCACATCTGGTGCTGGCCCGCCCTGCCTGGGATCACGGCGATGCGATCGTCGTCACGTCCGATACTGAAGCGGCGAAAGTGGTTGCCGAGCAGGAGTATTCGCGAGTGTTTCTGACTACCGGCCGGTCCGGTGTCGGGGCGTTCGTCCACAGCGACGCGTGGTTTTTGATCCGCGCGGTGACTGCACCGGATTCCGATCGCCTGCCTCGCCGCCACCAGTTGCTGCTCTCGCGAGGACCGTATGACTACGCCGGGGAATACGCGCTGATGCGCGAGCACCGCATCGACGCGCTGGTCACCAAAAACAGCGGCGGACAGATGACTCGGGCGAAGCTCGACGCTGCCGCGGCGCTGGATATTCCGGTGGTGATGGTGGACCGCCCGCCGCTGCCACCGGGTGTGACCACAGTGGGCAGTGTCGCTGAAGCCGTCGAATGGGTTGGCGGAATTGATGCTGAGACGATGTAGCGACCGCTAGATCGCTACCTGGTCGACCAAAGCGGCTGGCTCGCTTGGCTGCTCGCCCCGTTGCCGTCGATGGTGGTTGGCCGAGGCCGCACGCCACAGCATGGCAGGACGCAGCAGTCGCGTCGGCGGATCAACGAGGGCAATCACCTTGTTGAACTGGTTAAATGCGGCAGCATCGAATTCGGCAGCCGCCAACACGCGATCCACATACCCGTTGAGCAGCCTTGTTGCCAGGGGTCGCGCGCCTTCGATTTCAGGTAGCGCCAGATCGCCACCGGCCGCCAGCTGCCACGCCTGGCGGATCGCCGGCGCGGTAGCCCTGAAAAATCGAGAAGCCAAATCGGTTGCGCCCCCGGTCAAACAGCTACGCAGCGCTAGCGCTTCCAGCGCAGCCACCGTCATACCTTGCCCGTATACCGGGTTGAAGCTGCAGACCGCGTCACCTGTGACGAGCAGCCCGCGCGGAAAGCGCCGCATCTTGTCATAGCGGCGCCACCGGCTGGACGGAAGACGGTGTTGCGCCACGGCGCCGATGGGTTCGGCGTCGCGCAGCGCGGCCACCACATGCGGCGGCGCGAATTCCTCGGCAAAGTCGCATATGGCGGAAAGCTGGCAGGGGGGCACCCGGCCCGCCATCCCGAACACGGTGAGCATCCCCCTCTCATGCTCACAACGCAGGAAGCCCATGCCGGTGGGCCTCCCGGGCACAACACCGATCATCACGCCCATCTCATGAAGGGCGGAGGGCCGCAACCGGAGGAGTTGACTGGCGTAGGCCAGGCGTACCACCACCTGGTCTTCGACTGGACGGCCGTAGCCGAGCTTCTCCAGCCAGAGCGGCGTGCGGGCTGCGCGTCCGGTCGCGTCGACGACCAGATCGGCCGACACAGTGACCCCTCGCCCGCTGTGTCGGTCGATCGTCTGGGCGCCCGTGACCCGGGCGTGGTCCGTCGTCGACGTCAAGGCCACCACATCGCGATCCTCGAGAAACGTGACGTTGTCGATGGAGCGGACGCATTGCCGGACGTGGTGTTCCAAGAACGGCCTGCTCGTCAGATACGCAGTGAGATCCTCGGCAGAACCGGTGTTGACCGCCCGGTGACCGGCAAGGCTGAAATGCAGCTTCGACAAGTCGCTGCCGTCGAAGTGAGGCGCGCCGTCGAGCACCAGCTCGTCGAGAATCCCGGGGAACAACTTTTCCAGCGCCCGCGCACCCCCCGCGAGCAGGGCATGTAGGTGACGCCCTTGCGGTACGCCGCGGCGGTTGGTGGGTTGGTCAGGCAGCATGTCGCGCTCTACCACTGTGACCGTCTCGAAGAAGTCCGACAGCGCACGGGCGGCCAGCAAGCCGGCCATGCTCGCACCCAAGACCACTGCGCGGTCCCCAACCTTGTCCATTGCACACCCGCCTTCGTCGAGTTGTCTGGCGACGAAACCCATACTCATGGCGACGGCCGGGACGGCATAGCGTAGTCGACTACTCGCGAATCACTGCTGAACTGCCACGTCACAGACCGGTGCACGGCTATAGTCGGCGCGTGATCAGCGGCGATCCGCTGACCGGGCGTGAGAGCGAACTGAAAGTTATTCGCCGTGCGCTGAGCGGGTTTGGCAATTGCTCTGGCGTCGTCATCGCCGGAGCCGCCGGCGTGGGTAAGACCCGGCTCGCGCGAGAGGTACTGGCCCGCGCTGCCGCTGCCGGTGACCGCACCAACTGGATTGCCGGCACTGAATCGGCGCGACCACTTCCGCTGGGCGCATTCGCCGCACTGCTCACCGACGCGATCGCCGACCCGTTGCCCAATGTGCGGCGCGTGATCAACACCTTTGTCGCCCAACAAAATCGGACCCGGGTCCTGATCGGCGTGGACGACGCGCACCTTCTTGACGGGCTGTCGGCACACGTCGTGCACCAGTTGGCGTCGACCCGCGGTGTGCGACTTGTCGTCACAGTGCGAACAGGCGCGGACGAGCCCGATGCCGTCACGGCATTGTGGAAAGACGAGCTGCTGATGCGGCTGAATCTTGGGCCGCTGTCAGCCGAGGCAACACGTTCGCTGATCGAATCCTCCGTCGGCGGGTCGGTGGATGCCCGCAGCGCCGAGCGGTTCTGGCAGCTAACCGGCGGCAACGCGCTGTTCTTGCGGCAACTCCTCGCCGACCAGATCGAGGCCGGCCGAATGCGACAGGTAGCGGGGGTGTGGATGTGGGACGGCGACGTCGCGGTATCGCCCAACCTCAGCGACATGCTGGGTCGGCAGCTGAGCCGGATGAGCCCGGGGGTGGCACGTGTCGTCGACACCTTGTCGCAGTGCGAACCTCTTGGCGTCGAAGTGCTTTGCGATCTGGTGCGCCGACGAGACCTCGAATCTGCTGAGCAGATGCATTTGGTCACGGTCGAGCGAGCGGGAAGCGAGCGCTTGGCGCGGCTGGCGCATCCGCTGTTCGGCGAGCTTCGACGCGCAACCGCCGGGGAACTGTATCTGTCGAAGATCCGTGGACGGTTGGCGCGACGACTGGGTCAGGAGGTCGACCGCGACATGCGGGCGACAGTGCGCCGGGCCCTGCTCACCCTCGACTCCGATTTGGATCCCGATCCTGACCTATATCTCACGGCGGCACGCTACGCGATGATGCTGTTAGATCCCGATGCGGCCGAGCGGTTCGCGGCCGCGGCAGCGGCGTGCGATGCACCTGACGCGGCGCCGATGCGGGCAATGACGCTCGTGCTTCTCGGCCGAGGGGAACAAGCCGAGGAGGTTCTCCGCGGCGTGTGTGAGAGCGGTCGCGAAGATACTCACCGATGGTCGACCATCCGGGCCGCCAACCTGATCTGGATGCTCGGCCGGCCGAAGGAGGCAGAGGCCATCCTCGACGACTTGGCTGCGGCAACCGAATCACCATCCGAGGGCAATGCACGGATCGCCATCGAAGCCTGCGTCGATGCGGTGTCTGCGCGCTGCGCTGCGGCAGAAGAGAAGGCCAGGGCAGCACTTGGCTCGGGCAAGCTCTCCGACTTTCACGCGATGATGGCCTCGATCGCGCTGGTCATGGCAATGGGCGCACTTGGTCACGTCGACGACCTGAGCGTCGTCGCCGAGCGGGCCATCGACCGAGCGATCGCCGCGTTCGAATCGTCGCCGATGCGATTCTGGTTCGGCGCTGTGCACGCCCGCGCCTGCCGATTGACCGGCCGGATCGACGAGTGCGTGCAGTCCGCACAGCGGATCTCGGACTCGGCACGAGACGTTCCCGGTCTCGCATACGCCAACCTTGCCTTCTTGTTGGGGCACGCCGAACTGGTGCGCGGCTCCGTTGCCAATGCCGTCGGGCTCCTGCGCGAAGCCCGTGCCGGAGTTCAAAAACACGGCGCCACAACGGGTTTACGTCCAGCCAGTTGCTTCGGATTGGCCGAAGCGCACGCCAAACTGGGGCAGGTGGCCGCAGCGGAGGAAGCACTCGCCGACACTCAGCGGTTCGTGCCGGCCGAATATCTGTTCATGCAGACCGCGTTGTCCCTGGCGACTGGCTGGACACTGGCGGCCAAAGGGTTTCTGAGCGACGCCATCGCGGCCGCGCATGAGGCGGGCATCGAGGCGCGCGAGCGCGGTCAGCCGACCCATGAGCTTGCGTGCCTTCAGGCAGCGGCCCAATGGGGTGACGCGTCCGACGCGAATCGAGCCCGTGAACTAGCTGACGCATTGTCGCTTCCTCTCGCGAATATCGTTGCGCAGCATGCTAAATCATTGCTGGCCGGCGACGGCGAGGGTCTGCTCGCGGCATCGTCGGGATACCGAGCGATCGGTGATCGTGCCGCCGCCGCCGATGCCGCCGCACAGGCCGCTGCGGTCTTCACCGGCGGGCAGCAACGGCAGCGGGGACTCTACGCGGGGGCGATCGCGCGGGAGCTGGCCGACGAATGCGGCGGGCTGTGCACCCCGGCGTTGCACAGCATGGTGGGGCTTCCGCTGAAGGGCCGCCAGCGTGAGGTGGTCGAATTAGCCGTTGCCGGTCTGTCCAACCGCGAGATCGCCGAGCGGCTGGTGATGTCGGTGCGCACCGTTGAGGGCCACCTCTACCGGGCCTGCCAGCGCGTTGGGGTGAGCACACGCGACGAGCTCAGTACGGTGATTCGGGCCGGCGCAGCCGATGAAGGCTGACGTCGTCGAGTTGCATCTGGCGGTGTGCCGACGATTCGGTGCTGCAGTCCGGGTAGGCGACAGGAAGTGGGATCGCCCGTCTCCATGTGAGTTGTGGAGCGCACGGGACGTCGTCGAGCACGTGATCGGCTTTCACGACGCACTGGTTTTGCGGCCCTTGGGATTAAAGCCGGATCGTCCGCGCGACGACCCACGCCGGCGCTGGGAGCTGACGTTCGACCGGTTGTGCGCGGCATTCGATTGCGGCGATGTCTTGGAGCGCGTCGTCGAGGTGCCGGCCGTCGGGAACAATCCACCCGCCCGCCGCGAGCTGACCACGCTGCTGTCACGGCTGACTCAAGACGTGTTGGTGCATACCTGGGACCTGGCTCGCGCGGTCGGGGTGGACGACCGGCTTGATCCGGATTGGTGTGCAATGTTTTTCGAGCAACTGCCCGCGGATCGCGACACGCGTAGCGCATCGGGGATGTTCGCGGCCCCGGTTCCCATCGACGACGACGCCGACATCCAGTCGAAGCTGCTCGCTCGGCTCGGGCGCGACCGGTCCTGGGAGGCGCGAGCAGACGCAAAAGCACCCAAAAGGGCCCCGTTTGAGGGGCTTTAGCGTCTGCTCGCCGGTCTATGACGGGTAGCGCCGCGGTGTGAACACGCGGTCGTCGGATTCTGAGGAATACCACTGCGTTTGCGACGAGCCGACGATCAGCAGGCAGCGCATGTCGACCTCGGCGGGATTGAGATCGGCCAGCCGCACCACCGTGACCTGCTCACCGGGCCCGGACACGTCGCGGCCGATCACCACCGGGGTGCCCGGGTCGCGGTGGGCCAGCAGCAGATCCCGCATGGCGGGGACCTGCCAGGTGCGCGTCTTGGAGGCCGGGTTGTAGATCGCCAACACCATGTCGGCGGCAGCCGCGGCCGACAGCCGGGCCGCGATCACGTCCCACGGTTTAAGCCGGTCGGACAACGAAATCACCGCATAGTCATGGCCCAGCGGCGCGCCCACCCGGCTGGCGACCGCCTGCGCGGCGGTCATCGCGGGAATCACCCGGACCTGCACGCCTGGCCACTGCTTGGCCTCCTCGAGCACCGCGGTGGCCATCGCGAACACCCCGGGATCGCCGGAGGACACCACCGCCACCGCGCGGCCTTGCTCGGCCAGCGCACAGGCGAGCCGAGCGCGTGCCGCCTCGTCGGTGTTGTCGCTGGGATGACGACGTTGACCGTCGCGGGCTGGGACGCGATCCAGGTAGGGGCTGTAGCCGACCAGGTCCGTGGCGGCGGCCAGTTCGCGGCGGCTTTCCGGTGTCATCCAGTCGGTGTGTCCCGGGCCCAGGCCCACCACCGCGACGGCGCCGGCTCGCGCTTGGCGGCACTGACCACCCGGCAACAGCGCCAGCGAAAAGTACGGCACGGTGGTCTGGTCGACGTCGGCGGCGGGCAGCACCCGCTGCCCGGTGGTGCTGGCCCGCTCCACATAAAACGCGTCATCGAGCCGGCCGGCCAGCGAAAGCGCTTCGCGCACAGCAGGGTAGGAGCGTCCGAGTTTCAGAACCACTGCGGCGTCAGCGTCGGCCAGCCGCCGGGACAACTCGGCGACACCCAAGGTGCCGGGCAGCACCGACAGCACCTCGTCGCCGGCCACCAGCGGTGTCGCGATCGCCGCCGACGCGGCGCTGACCGACGTCACACCCGGCACGATGACCGCGTCGAACCGCTGCGTCAGCCGGGTGTGCAAATGCATATACGAGCTGTAAAACAGCGGGTCGCCCTCGGCCAGCAACGCCACATCGCGTCCCGCGTCTAGGTGCGCAGCGATCCGCTGCGTGGCCACTACATAGAAATCCTCCAGCGCGCCCGCATAGCCGCCAGGGTGATCGGTCCCCTCGGTGGTCACCGGGTAGACCAGGTGCTCCTCGATCTGGCCCGGCCGCAGATACGGCTCGGCGATACCGCGGGCGATGCTGCGGCCGTGGCGGGCGCTGTGATAGGCCACCACGTCGGCCTCGCCGATCACCCGGGCCGCCTTGACCGTCACCAACTCCGGGTCGCCGGGCCCCAACCCGACGCCGAACAGCGTGCCGCGCTTCGTCACCGGGTGCTCGCCGCTATCGCGTTGACGGCGGCGGCGGCCATCGCGCTACCGCCGCGGCGGCCCAGCACGATCAAGTACGACATCCCGCGCGGGCGGTCGATCAGCTCCTGCTTGGACTGCGCCGACCCGACGAAGCCGACCGGCCCGCCCAACACCGCCTCCGGTGCGGGCACGCCCTCGTCCACCAATTCCAGTAACCGAAACAGAGCAGTGGGCGCGTTCCCGATGGCCACCACCGCGCCCGCCAACCGATCGGCCCACAGCTCCACGCCAGCGGCCGAGCGGGTGGTGTGCCGGCGAGCGGCCAGCTCAGCGGCCCGTGGGTCGGCAACCAAAGACACCACCTCGTTGCCTCCGGGAAGCCGGGTAATTCCGGCGGCGACCATCGAGGAATCGCACAGCACCGGGGCTCCGCCGCTCAGGGCGCCGCCGGCACGGGCGACGACGTCGTCGGTGTAGGCGACATGCTCGGTCAGGTCCACCTGACCGCAGGTGTGAATCAGCCGGACCACGACCTGCTCGACGGCGGCGGGAAACCGGGTCAGGTCCGCCTCGGCCCTAATGGTCGTGAACGACTGCCGGTAGATCTCGGCGGCATCGCGAACGTAGTCGAGCACCCG
Source organism: Mycobacterium noviomagense (assembly GCF_010731635.1). NCBI lineage: Bacteria > Bacillati > Actinomycetota > Actinomycetes > Mycobacteriales > Mycobacteriaceae > Mycobacterium > Mycobacterium noviomagense. Next base: position 4,508,040 of record NZ_AP022583.1, on the reverse strand, counting down.
CTCACCTTAAGACGTGCTCTGCCGGCGGCGACCCGGCAGCAGCCGGTAGCCGTCTGCGGTCGCGACCAGGACCTCACCCGCCGGCGGGCTGCCGCACGCCCGCTCGCAGCCGACGAAATGGCGGTGCACGCCGGAATCCCCACCTAACGACGCCGCCGCGTCGGCCCGCACATCGGCGGCCGACCGGGCGCAGCCCGGGCTGCCGGTGCAGGCGCTGACCGACAACCACGGGGAGTTCTCGTCGAATACCAGACTCGACGGCGCCAGCACCCGCAGCGCCGCGTCGGCCGTCGCCTCGTCAAGATCGCACACCAGTACCGAGCGCCACGGGGTGACCACCAGCGGCGCCTCGATCGCGGCCAGCACCTCGGCGACCCGAGTGGTCAACACCCCAAGCGGTACGGCCGCACCCAACGCGATGCGCCCGTCGTCCTGCGGTAGCCAGCCCACCGGCGGCCGAAGAACCACAGGAAACTTGGCGGCAGCGAGCTCCACACCCGGCAGCAGAACCGAGACGTCAGCCAATTCGATTACCCGCCAAGCTTTTCCGCGAACGGCGACAAATCTTGCTGCCAGCCCCACCAATGTTAAAACGACGTCGTCGATCTCGAGTCGAATGCCGGTATCGCGCCCGGCAAGCAGCAGCGCGACGCCGTCGTCGCCAACATGCACGCCCAAGTCGGCCGCCAACCCCGACACGTCACCGCGTCCGTCGTCGATGCTGAACCAGAATCGGCCCGGTAAGTCCGTCAGCGTCGGCTCAGCCTGGAGCGCCGCATCCAGCTCGGCCACCCATCGCCGCACATCGGCTCGGCCTCCGACCCGCCCGGATAGCGGCGAGGCGACGATATTGCGAACCCGCTCATGCGTCGCCGACGGCAGCAGACCGGCCTCGGCCAGCGCACCGGCCACCGCCTGCGTGTGGGTGATGCCGCGAATCTGGATGTTGCCGCGCGCCGTCAGCTCCAACACCGCCGACCCGAACCGGCTCGACACGTCGGCCAGCACCGCCCACTGCCGGGCCGTGATCATCCCGCCGGGCAGCCGCACCCGCACCAGCGCGCCGTCGGCGGCCCGGTGTACCTGCAGGGCGCCAGGGCACTGGTCCCGGTCACGCGCTCTGGGCATGAGCTTACGGTACGGGCTTCTCGCAACCGAGATTGCGTCACACGGAAGAAAACCCTTATGCCATCGGTTGACTGCCGCTTAGCGTGTGAGCCCGTAACGACGCGTTGCGTCGGATTCGCATGCGTCCCAACCGCTTCGGTCAAACCTTGCCGACACGAACCCGGTGCACCAGGCCGCAGGCGGATGACCCCATCCGCCGCCCTGGTGGCAGCCCGGGATCGGCGGGAGGGAAAATCTGGTATGCGGCGCAACTCGGCGTTCAATACTGCGAGTGACAGCGGTTGAAGCCCGGCTTGAGCGAGGCGACCATGGCTGAAAGCCCGATGACATGGGTGGACGGGGCGCTGGTCACCGTCGACCAGCGTGCGCTTCCGCACGAGCTGCGTTGGCTAAGGATCACGACGGTCGATGAGCTCATCGAGGCGATCCAGACATTGGCCATTCGCGGGGCTCCGGCGATCGGGCTATCCGGGGCGTTCGGTGTGGCGCTGGCGGCGTTCACGTACGACGGTGACGCCGAGAAAGTGGCGTCCGAAGCCGCCCGAATCGCCTCGGCACGACCGACCGCCGCCAACCTTGCCTGGGGTGTGCAGCGCGCCTTGGCCAAGCTGCCGCAGGGCGCCCAGGCGGTGCTGGACGAGGCCCTCGAGATCCTCGCTGAGGGCGACCGCGTCAACCGGGCCGCCGCCACTCATGCGGCCGATCTGGTGCAGCGGTTGTGCCCGGACCGGCCGCTACGGATCCTCACCCACTGCAACACCGGGCCACTGGCCACGGCCACCTTCGGCACGGCGCTGGGCACGCTACAGGTACTGCATACCCGCGATGCGATCGACGAGGTCTTGGTCAACGAGACCCGCCCGCTGCTGCAGGGAGCCCGGCTGACGACCTGGGAGCTTGCCCAGGCCGGAATCCCGCACCGGCTGGCCGTCGACTCGGCCGCGGCGTGGGCGATGGCCACCGGACAGGTGGACTGCGTGGTGGTGGGCGCCGACCGGATCAGCGCCGACGGGTCGGTCGCCAACAAGATCGGTACGTACGGACTGGCGGTGGCCGCTCACCGCCACGGCATCCCGTTCATCGTCGTCGCACCCGAATCGACTCGCGATCTGGCCACCGCGACCGGACACGGCATCGTGGTCGAAGAGCGCGACCCGGCGGAGATTACCCATCTCGTTGACGTCGCCACCGCACCGACCGGCACCGCGGTGTTCAATCCCGCGTTCGACGTCACCCCGGCAGAGCTCGTCACCGCCGTGGTCACCGAAAACGGCGTCATCGACGATGCCAACCATGTTGCCACGGGCCAAATCCCGCGCATCGCAGGCGAACTGTATGCCCGCGGTTGGATGCCAGGCACCGCAGGCAACATCTCGGTGCGTATCGGCCAGACCGCGCTGATCACCGGCAGCGGGCTGTCCAAAGGAGAGCTCACGACGGGCGACCTGGTAACAGTGAATATCGCTGACTCCCAGCAAGTTTCGGGAACGCGACGGCCTTCGGCGGAGACTGCGATCCACACCGCCATCTACCGCGCCACCGACGCCCAGGCGGTCGTTCATGTCCACCCGCCCCACGCCACCACCCAGTCGATCGACGCACCAGCTGCCTTGCGGTTCAGTGGCTATGAACTCATCAAGGGACTCGGAGCAACGGACACCATCGACATCCCGGTGTTTGACAACCACGCTGACGTGGCCCACATCGGCGCCGACATCCAGCGCCATTTGACCGAGCATCCGGAAGCGCCGCCGGTGCTTTTCGTCGCCGGACATGGCGTCACCGCCTGGGGCGTCGACCTGGCACAGGCCCGCGACCGCGTGGAATGCCTGGAGGCCATGTGCGAGCTGGCGACGCTGAGCGGTCGCCGCGAGATCGGAACCCACCGGGAGGAAGCGAGATGACCCTCTTGCAAGTGATGGCCGACGGCGACGCCGCCGACGTGCGGTTGCGCACCGACGACCCAGGCGAGATCGGTGCTGAGCTCGCCAAACGCGACATCGTTTTCGACCGCTGGCCCGCATTGCCCGGCCTCGACAAGACCATGCCCACCACCGAAATCCTGGCCGGCTACGACGAGCGCATCGCCGAACTGAACGCCGACGGTCGCTACAAGTTCGTCGACGTGGCGCGGCTGCACCCGGATGACAGCGACCCGGGATGGCCGGACCTCGCCGCGGCCGCCCGGGACAAGTTCCGCTCCGAGCATCGCCACGCCGAGGACGAAGTGCGCTTCTTTGCCGCCGGCCGCGGCTGCTTCTACCTACATCTCCCCGGCGAAGTGGTTGCGGTGGTGTGCGAGGGCGGTGACCTGCTGTCGGTGCCGGCCGGCACTCGGCACTGGTTCGACATGGGTGAGCGCCCCGATTTCGTAGCGGTCCGGTTTTTCGAGCACGAGGACGGCTGGATCGGCGACTTCACCGGTGACACCATCGGCGAACGCTTCCCGACGCTGGACGAGCTCGTTGCGGCATGATCGCGGCCATCGTTCTCGATATCGAGGGCACCACCAGTCCCGCCCGCTCGGTGCGGGAGGATCTGTACGGCTATACCAGGAAGCGCCTTGCGCAGTGGCTGTCCGAAAACCGTGATGGTGCAGCTTCATCGGTGATCGCCGCCACCCGCGAGCTCGCCGGACAACCCGACGCCGACACCGCGGAGATCGCCGAAATCTTGCGCGGCTGGCTGGATTCGGATGTGAAAGCAGAGCCACTGAAAATCGCGCAAGGTCTGATCTGCGCCGAAGGTTTCCGCAGCGGCGCCCTGCACGGCGAATTCTTCGACGACGTGCCGCCCGCACTGAGCGCGTGGCACGACGCCGGCATCGCGCTCTGCGTGTACTCCTCGGGTTCAGTGCGCAACCAACAAGATTGGTTCGCTCACGCCCGCGGCGGGTCGCTGGCGTCGTTGATCAGCGGCTGGTTCGACCTCACCACCGCAGGCCCGAAACGCGACGCTGCGTCCTACCGGAAGATCGCCGAAGCCATCGGGCGGCCCGCGGAGCAGATTCTGTTGCTGTCCGACCTCGCCGACGAACTCGACGCTGCAGCGGCCGCCGGCTGGTCGGTGCTCGGCGTGACCCGACCTGGCGAGCCGAACGCGCCGCGGTCCCCGCACCGCTGGATCAGTTCCTTCGCCGAGGTGGATGTGCTGTCGTCGCTGCGTTGAGCGACACCTAGTCCATCAGAAATCACGCCGCAGGCTCATCGGTGTGGTGGCCGGCATGTCGCCACCGGCGATCACGGTGCGGGCGATCGGCGTCAAAGCGTCGAGCAGCGTTGTGATTTCATCGTCGTCAAGACCGTCGAACGCGCGCAGCGACAGCGCATCGGTGGTGTCCTCGACGTGGTGTTTGATCTCGATGCCGGCGGCAGAAAGCGAGCCGTCGCCATTCAGCAGTCCGCGGTCGGCGAGGCTTTGTTGGCAGGAGAGCCACTCGGCGTCCTCGTAGTGGCGGGTGCGTTTGATGTAGTCCGCGGGCACCGCTCCGGCCGCGGCATGCAGCACATTGGATTCCCGCCCGGAGACCCCGGCGGCGGCCAGCGCCGCGACATGGCCGTCGCCGCGATGCTCGCGCAGCAGAGTGGTCGCATGCCACAGCGCGGCCACCGGATCGGTCGGCCAGGGCAGCGCCAGGTTTGCCGCATACAGCGCCCGACCGTCCACGGACGCTGCCTGCGCCGCTTTGACGACTAATTCGACTGCAGCGCAGATATTCTCGTCGTCGCCGTGCACGCCGTATCGGTGTAGCGCGGCCACCGCGGACTCTTCACGAGCCTGCAGCGCCAGCTGCGGGCCGGCGATGTCCCACGCCGCGGGAAGGGCTTTGGCTACGCGCGCCGGCGCGAAGTTGTAGAACAGCGCCGTGACAACGGGCGGCGGCACCGGCCCCAGCGGCGCCGACCGCGCAGCGAAGTAGCCCATCCAGAATCCGCGATAGCCCAACGCGTCCAAGGCGGCGCGCGCCTCGGGCGCGAAGTAGGTGACGGCATGAATGGGTTCGAAGCGATCGTAGAAGCGGCGGGCGAGTTCTGGTTTACGTTGCACTACTGCAGTCAACCATCAGGCGGAACTGGCGCCGGATTTGGTGCCGTCGGCAGAGCGCTGCTGTCGGCACGGTGCGAGTGGTGGAGGGTTAGGGCGGTTAATTCCGATTAACAGCCGCATTGCCTTCGACGCCGCAAATCCTAGCCGCCGCAGTAGTTGTGGGTGGTGTCGTTGCAGAAATTCCAGTCCCGCATCGAACCCATGCTGACTTGAAGGGCCACACCGTTGTTGCCTGAAACGGATGCCGGCGGCCCGGTGAACGGGGCACCGACGCCGGTGACGAGCTTGATCGTCACCGGCTCGCCCACGGTGTGATTGCTCAGATTCGAGGCAGCTTTGACGTTCCCGGTGGCGGTGCCACCCGAGACTGACGTCAGCATGAAGTTCACGCTGGCGGGCGGTGCGTCGGCATAGTCGTCGTGCCCAGAACACGCGGCTGGGCAGGCCGAGATGTCGGCATACGTCAGCCGACCCGACCCATCGTTGTTGATGGTGAGTCGCGACGCGTGCGCGTGCCAGGACCCGGTGAACGAAGCTATACCCGGCATGTCGGTGGCCGAACACGGCGTGAACGCGAGCGCGGCAATCGCCAATCCTGCCAAGGCAAGCAATGACATGAATAAGATATGCCGCACACCATCGCGTCGCGATGGCCATCTCACTCGGGCCATTGCCATGCGCGCTCCCTTCTCGTCCTGATAGGACCGCGGGCCCTATCCTGCCCGCGTTTGTGACCTAACGGAAGCGTGAGCCGAGCTGGTTCGGTGAACGCCGGAACGGCACTGCGAACTGCTGTGTCAGCCCACGATTTTTGACTTGGACGTGCGCACCGCCTGGCACCCACATCGGAGCTGTCCCGGCAGTATGCGGTACGAATGACGGGTGCCCGAGCCGACCGTGGTGTTGTTGTCGACGTCCGACACCGACCTGATCACCGCGCGCGCCAGCCGCGCCAACTACCGGTGGGCCAACCCGGCGCGGCTGCTGCGCGATGAGCTGCCCGAGTTGCTCAACGGCGCAGACATTGCGGTTGTCCGCTTACTCGGCGGCTACCAGGCCTGGCAGGACGGCATCGACACAGTGCTGGCCAGCGGGGTGCCGGCGATCCTGGTCAGCGGGGAGCAGTCACCGGACGCCGACCTGACCGAGCGGTCGACAGTGCCCGCGGGGATCGCGGTGCAGACGCACATCTACCTGGCCCAGGGCGGGGTGGCCAACCTGCGCCAACTGCACGCGTTCCTCTCCGACACGTTGATGATGACCGGGTATGGGTTCAGCCCGCCGGTGAGCACACCGATGTGGGGTGTGCTGGAGCGCGCGTTCGCCGCAGCCGCCATCCCCGGCCGGTTTGATGCTGGCCGACCCGCTGCCCCCGGCTCCGCCGCGGTTGCGATCGGCCCGACGATCGCGGTGCTGTACTACCGGGCCCAGCAGCTCGCCGGCAACACCGCCTACGTCGAAGCGCTGTGCGACGCGATTGAAGCCGCAGGCGGTCGACCGCTACCGGTGTATTGCGCATCGCTGCGCACCGCAGAGCCCGACATGCTGGCGAAATTGGCCCAAGCCGACGCAATGGTGGTCACCGTGCTGGCTGCCGGAGGAGTTACGCCGGCCAAAGCCGCAGCCGGCGGCGACGACGATTCATGGAACGTCGAACACCTTGCCGCCCTTGATATCCCGATCCTACAGGGATTGTGCCTGACCAGCTCGCGACAACAATGGCACGACAACGACGACGGGCTCAGCCCGCTGGACGCAGCCAGCCAGGTCGCGGTGCCGGAATTCGACGGCCGCATCATCACAGTGCCGTTCTCGTTCAAAGAAATCGACGAGGAAGGCCTGATCTCCTACGTCGCCGACCCGGAGCGCTGCGCCCGAGTCGCCGGGCTCGCGGTTCGGCACGCCCAGTTACGCCGCACCCCAGCCGCCGACAAGCGGGTGGCGATCGTGTTTTCGGCGTATCCGACCAAGCACGCCCGAATCGGCAACGCGGTTGGTCTCGACACCCCGGCCAGCGCCGTCAAGCTGTTGCGGGCCATGCGTGAGCACGGCTACCGGATTGGCGACATCCCCGGCGTCGACGCCCAAGACGGCGACGCGCTGGTGCATGCGCTGATCGAACGCGGCGGCCAGGATCCGGACTGGCTCACCTCCGGCCAGCTGGCCGGCAACCCAATCCGGGTGTCCGCCAAGGACTATCGCGCTTGGTTCGCGAGCTTGCCCGCTGATTTCACCGACGCGGTCCAAAAACACTGGGGCACGCCGCCCGGTGAGCTGTTCGTCGACCGGACCAACAATCCGGACGGCGAAATCGTCATCGCCGCAATTCAAGCCGGCAACGTGGTGCTGATGATCCAGCCGCCGCGCGGCTTCGGCGACAACCCGGTCGCCATCTACCACGACCCGGATCTGCCGCCCAGCCACCACTATCTGGCCGCCTACCACTGGCTGGACACCGGATTCAACGCCCACGCGGTGGTGCATCTGGGTAAGCACGGCAACCTCGAGTGGCTGCCGGGCAAGACGCTGGGAATGTCGGCGGCCTGCGCCTCCGACGCCGCGCTGGGCAACTTGCCGCTGGTTTACCCGTTCCTGGTCAACGACCCGGGCGAAGGCACCCAGGCCAAACGGCGTGCCCACGCGGTACTCGTCGACCACCTCATCCCGCCGATGGCCCGCGCCGAAACATACGGTGACATCGCCCGATTGGAGCAACTGCTCGACGAACACGCCGCCGTCGCCGCGCTGGACCCGGCCAAGCTGCCCGCGATCCGCCAACAGATCTGGACGCTGATCCGGGCCGCCAAGATGGACCACGACCTCGGGCTGACCGAACGCCCCGAAGACGACTCGTTCGACGACATG